>JBHHVT010000267.1:0-2734 GCA_046754425.1 Nitrospinota bacterium
CGATAGACGGCGTGGTTATATCCAGAAACGTCGATGTCGGCCAGACGGTCGCGGCCAGCCTGCAGGCGCCAGTGCTTTTCGGGATTGCGGAAAGCCTGGATAATATGTACGTCTACGCGTCGGTCGGCGAGGCGGACATCGGGACCATCAGGACGGATCAATCCGTCTGGTTCACCGTGGACGCCTACCCCGATGATCGTTTCTCCGGCAAGGTGCTGCAGATAAGGCTGTCGCCCAAGGTAGAGCAAAACGTGGTGACCTATACCGTGGTCGTCTCCGCGGACAATCCGGAAGGAAAACTTCTACCCGGCATGACGGCCAACCTCGCTTTTGAAGTGGGGCGCTCGCCGGAGGACGCGCTGCGTGTTTCAAATCTCGCCCTGCGTTTCGAGCCGGATAAAGCATGGCTGTCCGATGAACTTAAGGGAGAGATAAAAAGAAAAAAGAAGGACCGCCGAGCAAGGCGTCTTTGGGCGGTGGAAAACGGAGAACTAAAACCGGTCCCGGTAAAGACCGGGCTTACCGACGGCACGTATTCGCAGATCGTGGACGGGAACGTCCGTAAAGGAATGGAAGTTGCCATCGGCGTTAAAGAGCCGGACGAAAGCGAGGATATGCGCAACCCGTTTGCCAGAAACTGGAGCGGCAAAAAGAAGAAGAAAAAAAAGTAAGAGCGCATGGAAAATAACGCGCCGCTTATCGTGATGGAGTCGGTATCCAGGTTTTACCGCATGGGCGAGGTTGTGGTGCACGCCCTTAAAGAGGCGGATCTCACCGTTACCAAAGGCGAGTTTGTCGCGCTGGTCGGCAGTTCCGGTTCGGGTAAATCAACCATGCTTCACCTCCTGGGATGCCTTGACAGCCCGACGTCCGGCAGATATTTGCTGGACGGACGCGACGTTTCAAAGTTGGGCAGCGACGGGCGCGCGCTGATTCGCAGGAAGAAGATAGGTTTTGTTTTTCAAAACTTCAACCTGCTGCCGAGAACCAGCGCGCAGGAAAATGTGGAACTGCCGCTGCTTTACTCAACAAATATGCCGAACAGAGATCGCGCCGAGAGGGCGCGATCCGCGCTTGAAACGGTTGGGCTTGCCGACAGGATAAGCCACTATCCCTCACAGCTTTCCGGCGGCCAGCAGCAAAGGGTGGCCATCGCGCGGGCGTTGATTACCGATCCGGACATTCTGCTTGCGGACGAACCGACGGGAAATATCGACAGCCGTTCAGGCGCCGGGATTCTCGATCTTCTGGAAAGACTTAATTCGCACGGAAAAACAATGATTCTCGTAACGCACGATACGAACGTCGCCGCGCGTACGCGCAGAACCGTAAGACTTCGCGACGGTGAAATAGTTGAGGACAAAATAAATGGGCACGCCGCAACCGCTGCCGCCGCTGAAGGAAGGCCGGATCTGTGAGGATAAGGTTTCTTTTCCTGATAGCGCTGAGGGCGCTGGGACGAAACAAGCTGCGTTCGGTTCTTACGATGATGGGCGTCGTGATAGGCGTCGCGTCGGTTGTGACAATGGTCTCGATAGGGCAGGGCGCGACGGCTTCCGTCGAGGCCAGTATATCAAGTATGGGGAATAACCTCCTCTATGTGAGGTCCGGCGCCGTCTCTTCGGGAGGCGTCCACTGGGGCGCGGGAAGTGTAAAGACCCTTACTTCGCAGGACGGCGAGGCTATCGCAAAAGAGGCTTCAACCGTGCTGGCGGTGACGCCGATCGTCCGGCACCGCGCGCAGGTTGTCGCCGAGGACCGCAACTGGATTCCCGGCTCCATGGAAGGGGTCGGCGTTGACTACCCGGAGGTGATGAACTGGCAGGTGGCCGAAGGGAGATGGTTTACCGGGCAGGAAATCCGTTCCAGCGCGAAGGTGGCCCTGCTGGGGAAAACCGTCGTAAAAGAACTTTTTGGAACCCGGTCGCCGATTGGTGAAACCGTCAGGATGGGAAAGGTGCCGATTAAGGTTATAGGCATTATGGCGCATCGCGGCGCGAACGCGTGGGGACGCGACCAGGACGATACGGTAGTCCTGCCGTGGACCACGATAAAGACGCGCCTTTCCGGCACCGGTTTTAAGAATGTCGACAGGCTCGCGGTATCGGTGATTTCGGTCGAGGCGATCGAACGGGCAAAGAGCGAGATCGCCGCCATCCTGCGCGACAGGCACCGGCTCGCGGCAGGTGCGGCGGACGATTTTCAGATTCGCGACCTGTCGCTTTATAAAGACGTGTTCACGGAAACTACCCGCACAATGACGGCTCTGCTGTCGGCCATCGCGTCGATATCGCTGTTGGTGGGCGGTATCGGAATCATGAACATCATGCTCGTATCGGTTTCGGAAAGGACGCGGGAAATAGGTATCCGCATGGCGGTCGGCGCGCAGGGCAGGGACATAATGCGCCAGTTTCTGGTGGAGTCGGTTGTGCTTGCTCTCATCGGCGGACTTATCGGCATCGGGCTGGGAATCGGCGTCTCCAAGGCGGTTTCGATGCTGGCGCGATGGCCGACGCTTCTGTCGCTCGAAGCGATGGCGATAGCCATGGCTTTTTGCACGATTATAGGCGTTTCATTCGGCTACTACCCCGCATGGCGGGCCTCGCGCCTCGATCCGATTGAATCGCTGAGATACGAATAGCACAGATTAGGGTGTTATCGCCTTCATCATTACCGGTGAGTTAACCCGGATTATTCATGAAATGTCCCCTCCTTTTCAAGGAGGGGAATTGAA
>JBHHVT010000268.1:0-2696 GCA_046754425.1 Nitrospinota bacterium
TTACCTCCCGGCGAGTTTGGTCATGTCCCACATCGGGAGGAAGATGGAAAGCGCGACGAACAGCACCACGCCGGCAAGCGCGAGTATTAAAAACGGTTCGAGAAGGGTGGCAAACCTTTCTATCTTCCTTTCGCCCTCCTTGTTGAAAAAGTCGGCGACCTTTAAAAGCATCCCGTCGAGCGAGCCGGAGTTTTCGCCCGCCGCTATCATCTGAATAACGATCCTCGGTACGATGTTGAACCGTCCCAGCGATCCGGCCATCCCCGCGCCTTCCTTTATGGAGTCAGCGACCTTGCCGAAAACGTCCACAAGGTATCGGTTGCCGGTCGAGCGCGCCGCTATCTCTATCGATTGCAGAATCGGCACTCCCGCCTTTATAAGGTTGGACATAACGTGGCAGAACTGCCCGAACGTAATCTGCAAAACGATTTCGCCGATAACCGGCGCGCGCAGTACGAAGTGGTGCCATTTGTAACCTCCTTTTTCGGTGGACAGGTAGCACCTGAACGCGAGCCAGCTAACGATTAGCGCCGCCAGGCCGACGTGCCAGTAGTTCAGGAAGAGATTGTTAGCCGCAATGAGGATGCGGGTTGGAAGCGGGAGCTCCAGATCGACCTTTTGGAATATCGCGGTGAAGCGCGGCACGACGAACGACATCAGTATTACAAGCGCGGCGGCGAGGGTTGTTACGACGATTTTCGGGTAGCGCAGTATTTGCGCAATCCGGTTTTCGGTGCGGCAGCGGACTTCCAGTATCTCGATAAGCCTGCCCAGCGATTCGTCCAGAGTGCCGGAGTGTTCTCCGGCCATTACCATGTTCAGGTATGTTTCGTCGAAAACCGTCGGATGCGCGCGCATCGCCTCGTTGAGCGACGCTCCTTCTTCGACGCCGCTTTTTATTTCGCCAAGCAGGTTTTTAAACAGCACGCTTTTGACCTGCTCGATAAGCGAGTCGAAACAGCTGACAAGCGGTACGCCCGCCGCGAAAAGGGTGCGAAGGCGGCTGGTGAAGAGCATAAGCTCGTCCGTGCTGACCTCTTTATGGCGCGGGTAGAATTTTCGCAGACGCGCAAGGGCGGGTTCCCTTTTTTCGCCGATGGATGTAGGGATGAAACCGCTTTTTATCAGCATGTCGGCGGCGTCGTCGCGCGAGTCGGCCGTTATGTCGCCTTCCTTAAGCAGACCTGTTTTCGTTCTCGCCTTGTAATTGAACTTCAACTCCCGCTCTCCCTGCTATGGAAACCTCCCTTAATCATCCCCCCTCAAGGGGGAGGAAGTTTATTAGAACTTCCCATGTTAATTGTCACTATCGTCATTGCTTTTGCGACAGCATATCGCTTCCACCCGCAGGGTGGCGCCTTAAAAATCGGCGGTTGCTCTTTTCACCTCGCTTAACGTAGTTATTCCGCAAGAAACTTTTTCGTATCCGTCCCGCCTCATGTCTTTCATTCCCTGGTTCGCCGCGGCGCAGTCCCGTATTTCGGAAGCCGGCGCGCGCTTCATAACAAGCCGTCGGATATGATCATCCATCATAAGCAGTTCAAAGACGCCTATCCGTCCCGCGTATCCGCTTCGTTTGCATTCGATACAGCCCGCGCCTTCGTAAAGCGTCGCACCTCCCGCAAGTTCCGGCGGGAGCTCGACATTGTTATCTACCTCCAGCACTTTTTTACACTGTTTGCAGATGCGGCGCACGAGCCGCTGCGCGATAACAGAAGTGAGTCCGGACGCAATCATGTACGGCTCTATGCCGAGGTCCGTAAGGCGGACTATCGCGCTGGGCGCGTCGTTTGTATGCAGTGTGGAAAGCACCAGATGTCCCGTCATGGCCGCCTGTACGGCAAGCTCCGCCGTTTCGCGGTCGCGTATCTCGCCGACCATTATCACATCAGGGTCCTGCCGCAGAATCGACCTCATGCTCGAGGCGAAATCCAGTCCCGCCTTCAGGTTAACCTGTGTCTGGCGGATACCGGCAAGACGGTATTCCACCGGATCCTCAATCGTGATAATGTTTTTTTTCACGGTGTTAATCATGTTCAGCGCCGCGTAGAGTGTGGATGTTTTACCGCTGCCTGTGGGGCCGGTAACGACCACTATCCCGAACACGGTTTCAAAAAGCCGCATTGCCTTTTCCAGCGACTGACCGGACAGGCCCGTGGACTCGATATCCCGTATCATCATCTCGGTATTCAAAATACGTATTACGACGTTTTCCCCGTATATGGTGGGGAACGTCGACACTCGAAACTCCACGCTCCTGCCGTCCAGATTCTTTTTAAAGCGGCCGTCTTGCGGCGCGCGCGTCTCGGAGATATCCATGTGGGAGATTACCTTCACCCTGCTGATGATTGCTGGCTGCAGTTCTTTTGGCATGCTTGCGCCGGAAAAGAGGATTCCGTCTATCCGTGTCCTGATTTTCAGATCGTCTTCATCCGGCTCTATATGAATATCGCTTGCCCGTTCCCTTACAGCTTCGCACACCATTGCGTCCACCAGCCTCGCGATGGGCGCCTCTTCGTATGGCATGGAGGCGATGTCCTCCGCAAGCGTTTGGTATTTCGGCGTCGCGGATTCGCCCACGCGCAGGGAGCGCATCGCGTCGCCTACGGGGTTGTTGCTTCCGTAGTATCTGTTTATCGCGTTTTGAATCTGCTTTTCACCGCTTATGGTTACTGCCACTTCGCATGACAGTTTTA
>JBHHVT010000269.1:0-2665 GCA_046754425.1 Nitrospinota bacterium
CTTCAATTCCCCTCCTTGAAAAGGAGGGGACATTTCATGAATAATCCGGGCTAGAGTTCCACCGGCGAGGACGACGGTGCCACCGAAAGCAGTTTCTTTCCTCTGTTGTGTTCTCAGCGGTTAATTTTTGTCTTTAATAATTTTTGCAAGCCGCGTTGCGGCATTACCCGGGTTCTTTGCCGACATGATTGCGCTGACGACCGCGATACCCGCTACGCCGCTTTCCATAACACGCGCGGCGTTACCAAGTTTTATACCGCCTATCGCTATAACCGGTATTGACACCGCTTTACGGATGCCGGTCAGTTTGCTGATGCTTATCGGGTGCTGTTTAATCCCCTTCGTCGTCGTATGAAAAACCTGTCCCGCGCCGATATAGTCCGCGCCCTCTTTTTCCGCCTTTTTCGCCTGCGCCGCCGTATGTGCCGAGGCTCCGATAATCTTTTTAGCGCCGAGCAGGTTGCGCGTCTGCGCAATCGGCAGGTCGTCGTTTCCAAGATGCACGCCGTCGGCGCCGCAAGCCATCGCAATGTCAACCCTGTCGTTTATGATAAACGGAACATTTATTTTACGCAAAAACGCGGCGAGCTTTTTCGCTTCGATTAAAAAGCTGCGGGCGTCGGAAGTTTTATCTCTTAATTGCACAACGGACGCGCCGCCTGCCACCGCTTTTTTTACAACATCCAGCATGCTCCCGCTTAGCAACAGCGCCGGATCGCAGATAAAGTATAGCGCCGGACGCGACGGAGAAAACGGCCAGTTTGTTTTGCGTCTGTTCGCCATTGAAAAACAGCCTTTACCGTTCGCTTAAAGGTTTGCCTACTCTTTTGTAGATGCGATGAACTGCTCGAAAAGCTCTGACTGCAGGATGTCCATGCCGGGGCGCGTGATGGGATACTTTCCGTCGAAACAGGCGGTGCAGAAATCATCTTTATCTTCGCCGAAAAGCTCGAGCATCATTTCAGTGCTAAGGTACGCGAGCGTATCGCAGCCCAGAAAACTTTTTATCGCTTCCGTTGAATTGGCGGAGGCTATCAGTTCGCTTTTGGTTGGAGTATCAATACCGTAAAAGCATGAATGCGCCGTAGGCGGAGAGGCTACCCGCATATGTATCTCTTTCGCGCCCGCGCTTCGTATCATACCTATGATCTTGCGGCAGGTTGTGCCGCGCACGATGGAATCGTCCACGACCACGACACGTTTTCCCTCCAGCAGTTCGCGTATCGGGTTCAGCTTTATCTTGACGCCGAAATGGCGGATGCTCTGCGACGGCTCTATGAATGTCCTGCCTATGTAGTGGTTCCTGATGAGACCGGTGTCGAACGGCAGTCCCGCCTCCTCCGCGTATCCCATGGCGGCCGGCACGCCGGAGTCCGGCACGGCTATCACGATGTCCGCTTCCACGGGAAGCTCCTTTGCCAGCGCCCTTCCCATATTCTTTCGGACGCCGTGAACGCCGCGGCCGAATACGATGCTGTCCGGACGCGCGAAATAGATAAACTCGAATACGCACTGGTGTTTAGGCTTTTTTTGAAACGGGAAAAACGATTTAACGCCGTCACCTTTCGCCACTATCATCTCGCCGGGTTCAACGTCGCGAACATACTCGGCGCCGATGAGGTCGAAGGCGCACGTCTCCGACGCAAAGACCGCGGCTCCGTTCAGCCTGCCCATGGCAAGAGGCCTGAAACCGTGCGGGTCGCGCACGGCTATCAACTCGGTTTCAGTCATCGCAAGAAGCGAATAGGCGCCTTTCAACTGCAGGAGCGCTTCAATAACGCGCGCCGGAAACGACATCTCCACCGACTTGGATATAAGGTGGACGATGACTTCCGTATCCATGGAAGAGCGGAAGATGGAACCGTGCTCTTCCAGGTCCGAACGTATCGCGGAAGCGTTCACCAGGTTGCCGTTGTGCGCGATGGCCAGCGATCCCATGGAGTTTTCGATGGCAAGCGGCTGACCGTTTTTTATGTGCGACTCGCCGGTGGTAGAGTACCGGTTGTGGCCGATAGCCATGTCGCCGTGCAGGCGGGCAATCCTTTCGGGAGAAAATATATCCGCCACAAGGCCCATTCCCAGCTCAACGTGGTGGCTGGAGCCGTCCGACGTGACTATGCCGGAACTTTCCTGTCCCCTGTGCTGCATCGCGTAAAGGCCCAGGTATGCCAGGTTGGCCGCTTCCGGATGGCCCTGCACGCCGAATACGGCGCACTCTTCCTGAAACTTTCCGTTATTAAACATTATCGCAGCCTCGCATAACTCTCCACGTTAAACGACTATTGTAACGGCTAAACGCAGAATTTCTTACACGTTTTCGCTATTGGTCTTGTAATTGCTCGAAAGTCATTTCAGCCAATTGCCAATTTGAGTAATCTATTTTCTCAAGTATTTCATCAGATGGGCCGGGGTCATCAAGTTTTACCCACGAACCGCTATTTTCAAAGTTTCTTGTAAAAATAGCGACCGCATCTTTTTTTGTCATTTTGGACGGATAAATTATTCCATCAATCCCGGCCTCATTGACTAATTGGCCAAAGATTTGTGAGTTAGCAGGAATGTCAGATAGCATCGGAGAAACTCTCCAATTTACAGCCAGAAGATAATTTATTAGCCCGAATTATTCATGAAATGTCCCCTCCTTTTCAAGGAGGGGAATTGAAGG
>JBHHVT010000270.1:0-2665 GCA_046754425.1 Nitrospinota bacterium
CCCCTTCAATTCCCCTCCTTGAAAAGGAGGGGACATTTCATGAATAATCCGGGTTGGAACGAGCTGTTTTTACACATACCAATTCCCTTTGGAATTAAGTATGGTGTTCCCTTATTCATAACTGCTCACATCGATCTCACCATCATTGATACGCAGAACAATCTCTCCCTGCTCTTTTGTGGAGTAGAGCTTCACACCCTTTTTAACATACCTGCGCGTCACCTCTTTGCTGGGATGGCGGAACCTGTTGAACTGCCCGGCGCTTATAACCGCGATTTTCGGCGATACCGCGTCCAGAAACTTCGGCGTGCTCGACGTGCGGCTGCCATGATGCGGCGCCTTTAAAACGTCAGCAGATAAATCCGCAGAGTTTTTTAGAAGAAACTTTTCGACCTTTTTTTCCATATCCCCGGTCAGCAAAACTGATGCGCCATTCGTCTTTATATTTACCGCGATCGAAAAATTGTTGTCCTTCGCGTTGGGATATTTTTTTAAAAACGCGTTCGTTGGATGAAGCACTTCAATGCTGGCTCCATCTCCGACCGGAAGCTCCATGCCACCGCGCAAGACCTTATATGGAATGTTCTTTTCCTCAACCAGCCGCCGCAGTTCCGCCATCTTTTCCGTCTTTACGGGGAAGCCGTTATCGTAGTAGCTTTTCACATCCATCCTCTTGATAAGCGTGGCAAGGCCGCCTATATGATCGCTGTCGTCGTGCGTGGCTATGACGGCATCGAGTCTTTTCACTCCAAGCTCCCGCAGCGGTTTTATAAGTATCCGCCCGGCGTCGAAACCACCGAAGCTCGGTCCGCCGTCCACCAGCAGGTTGGAACCGTCCTTAAACATAATCAACGTCGCGTCGCCCTGTCCCACGTCGAAAAAGTGGACCTCCGCCGCCTGCCTTACCCGCGGCCAGTTGAAAATAACCATCGCGACGGCAAGCGCGACGGCGGCGTATTTCCGGACGCTCATACGGAAATAAAAGGACAGCAACACCGAGTACCAGAGCGCGGCGAGAATGAATGGCGGGCGCGCGGACTCGAAGGAAAAACCGTCGAAAGATGAAAAAAACAGCGTAACGCTGCCTATCCCGTCCATCGCCGCCACGGCGGGGACGGCGGCCAACTGCCCCACCGCGGGATGGATTACGGCGGACAGAAGCGCGCCTAAAAATGTGGAAGGTATCGCCACGGCAGCCATCGGAACCGCCAGCACGTTTGCGACGATTCCTCCGAGATAAACCTTATTGAAAAACCACAAAACGACCGGCGCGGTCGCGAGCGCCACCACGATGGATATTTTTATAGTCCCCGTCACGAAATCGCCCGCCCTTGCCAGCCACTTTTTTTTCGCGGCAAGTTTTAGCGGATCTTCCTCCGCTTCGCCTCCCCACGCAAGAAGAAAGATAATCGCGGTGACCGCGATATAAGAAAGCAAAAACGACGGGCCGAATAGCGCCGCGGGGTTGAGTAACAGGACGATTATCGCGGAAATCGCCAGGGCATTCAGCAGTTCCTTTTCGCGGCCCAACGCGGCTGAGATGAAATAGACAGCCGCCATTATCCCTGCCCGCAGCGCCGATACCTTCGTCCCGGCGGCGAGGACGTAAAGCGCGACCGCCATCAGCGTAAAAAGCGCGGCCGATTTGCGGTGCGCGCCGCTCTCCAGAAGAATCGGCCTTACCGCCAGGAAAATGATAAAAAAGCCGGCGGACAATATAAAGTAGGCGATTCCGCTTACAAACCCGACGTGCAGGCCGGAAATCGCAAGCAGATGCGCAAGCCCCGAAGCGACGAACCTTTGCCGCGTGTCGGGACTTATTTCACCCGTCACCGCCACGGTCATCGCTTTTGCCATCGGCGCGGTACGTTCGGGAAAGTTCAGTTCGACGAACCGCATTACATACCGCCGCACCCGCTCGCCCAGCCTCACCGGCGACAACGCGGATCCCGACGCCTCTACCCTGATTTTTTCCTCGTTGCGCAGGCCCGCGCGCACGCCTATCCCGCGGTCTTTCATGTATCGCACGTAGTTGAAGCCGCCGAAGTTCCTCATCCCGTAAACCGGCTTTAGCCGGACGCCGCGCAACGTCAGACTGTCTCCCGGCAGCGGCGGTTTTTTGCCGTGATAAACCTTTACCGACACCAGCCCGGAGACATCCCTTTTCCCGCCCACGCTTGCAAGAGTCCGCGCCTTCAGCGTAAACCGGTACCCCTGGCGGAAATGGTTGATCGGCGTCGTTACAGTGCCGCTAATATTCGCATCACCTACCGGAACGAAGCGGCGTATATGGTTCTCCGGCTCGAACGCCTGCTCCACACTGTTTATTCCAAAAAAGCCGGCGGCGAGAAAAACCAGCAACAAAGGCCTGAGCTTTCGAGGCATCGCGGAAAAGATAGTCAAAACAAGGAGTACCGCCAGCAGGAGATAGGCCGTCACCGATTGGCCATAAACGCGCCCCACAAGTATTCCGGCGACGAGCGCGGCGCAAAACTCCATCGAAGGGGCATGGTAAAGCCGGATTCCCATTTGCCCGCAATTCTACCACCGCCACCCTGCGGGTGGAGGCATATTGCTGGCGCAAGTGCGGACGGCTAATATTTTTGACAGACTCACCTATACTGGCTACACTAAATTGGTTATGTTTAACCGTAGGAAGATGCGT
>JBHHVT010000271.1:0-2651 GCA_046754425.1 Nitrospinota bacterium
CCCATCCCGAAGGCGAAGCCGCTCCAGATTTCCGGGTCTATATTTACCGCCTTTAAAACATTTGGGTGGATCATTCCGGCGCCGAGGATTTCGAGCCAGCCTGTCTGTTTGCAAATCCGGCATCCTTTTCCACCGCAGATGACGCATGATACGTCCATCTCCGCCGAAGGTTCGGTAAAGGGAAAGAAAGAGGGGCGAAACCTTGTTTTTGTTTCCGGCCCGTAAAGTCGGTGAATGAAAAGTTCCAGCGTTCCCTTGAGATCCGCCATGGTTATCTTTTTATCGACGGTAAAACCTTCGAGCTGATGGAACATCGGTGAGTGCGTAACGTCGGCGTCGCACCTGTAAACCTTTCCCGGCGCGATGACGGAAAGCGGCGGCGCGTGTTTTTCCATCGCGTGAACCTGCACGGGCGAAGTGTGCGTGCGAAGCACAAGGTCGAAACCGTCCAGAAAAAAGGTGTCCTGCATGTCGCGCGCGGGATGGTCGGGCGGAAAATTGAGAGCCTCGAAGTTGTAATACTCCGTCTCCGCCTCCGGGCCTTCCTCCACCTGGAAACCCAGCCCTATGAAAATATCGACAACTTCCTCCATCACGGCCGACAGTGGATGGCGGACGCCGAAATCCGGCTCCGCGCCGGGAAGGGTTATGTCGAAAAATTCCGATTCGACTTCCCTTTTTAATTTTTCTGTTTTTATTTTTTGCCCGGCGTTTTGTAAAAGCTCCTCGACGCTTTTGCGGACTTCTCCCAGCAGTTTTCCCGCTTCGGGTTTTTCCTCTTTCGGCAGTCCGCCCAGCCTGCGGGAAAGCAGGGTAAGAACGCCTTTTTTGCCGAGCTGTTTTACGCGCAGATCGTTCAGCTCTTTTTCGTTGGCGGGATGCGGGAGCGATTTTAACCTCTCGCGGAGGTCTTTGAGTTCGGAGATCAGGTTATCGGGAGCCAAGCCTTATTCGACCCCAGACCGGCAACAAGCCTCAGGCCGCTTTTTGCAGATTATCTTTGGCCGTTTGAATAAGCTTGCCGAATGCCGTCGGTTCGTTAACGGCGAGGTCGGCCAAAATCTTTCTGTCCAGCTCCACACCGGCCTTTTTAAGGCCGTTTACGAACTGGCTGTAGCTTAGATTCTCGGCCCGGACGGCCGCGTTTATCCGGACGATCCACAATCTGCGGAAATCCCGTTTGCGCACCCTGCGGTCGCGGTAGGCGTATTTGAGCGCCCGCGTCAGCGTCTGGCGGGCGTGCCTGAAAGAGGAGCCGCGCCTGCCGACGAATCCTTTGGCCTGCTTGAGGACCTTTTTTCTTCTTCGCCGTGTTGCCGGCCCGTTTGTAACCCTTGCCATTTTCTCTCCTGTTTACTTATACGGTATCAGCTTTTTAACGCGCTTTACGTCAACTTTGTCGACGAGCGAGCCTTGCCGGAGGTTTCTTTTTGTTTTTGCGTCCTTGGTCGAAAGGATATGGCGCAAAAACGCTTTTTTCCTTTTAATTTTTCCGGTTCCGGTGGTGCTGAATCGTTTCGCGGCTCCCCGGTTCGTCTTAATTTTCGGCATCTTTTACTTTCTTTTGTTTTTTTTGTTCCTTAACTTCTTTAGCTTGAGGTTTACCTTTATGCACCGGCTCAAGGATAATATTCATCCGCCGCCCTTCCATTTTCGGCATCTGCCCGATGGTGGCCAGCTCTTTCGTATCCTCTATCACCCTGTCAAGCATGATTTTTCCCAGGTCAACATGAGTTATCTGCCTTCCCCTGAAGAACACCGTGACCTTTGCCTTGTTTCCCTCGTTCAAAAACCTTTTAATATGTTTCAGCTTAAACTGATAATCGTGCTCGCTCGTCTTCGGTGTTATCTTTATCTCCTTAAGCCTTATCAAATGCTGATTCTTTTTCGCCGCGTGCGCCTTTTTACTCTTTTCGTACTTGAACTTGCCGTAGTCCATAAACCTGCATACGGGAGGTTTTGCCGCCGGCGCGACTTCCACCAGGTCAAGACCCCTCGCGCTGGCGAGCTCCACAGCCTCCGGAACGGCAATCAGGCCAAGCTGTTTGCCCTCGTCGTCAATAACCATGACCTCGGGAACCTTAATTAACCTGTTAACCCTTGGACCTGTCTGGCTTGGCGGCTTACCTGCTATGGCTGCAATTCTCCAATGATGTGATTACGACTGAACTAAAGCGCATACTTTCTATATTTTCCTCTCCTTCTCCATCCCGATCTAAATGGTAGGCACGGGCGGTTTCGAACCGCCGACCTCTTGCGTGTCAAGCAAGCGCTCTCCCCCTGAGCTACGCGCCTAGCGTAACAAGCAGGATATAAGTATACAATAAATCGCTTCCAGTCAACACGCCCACAATTTTTCTTTATTCGGATATTTGGAAATAACCAATAACCGGCAACAGGCATTATACCCGAAACAGTCCCTCGGTAAACTCTTTTATCACCGTTAGCGTGGAAATATCGAGACAATCGCCGATTAATACGGTAAGCGATGATACTTCAGGGCTGGGTAGAATCGTACGCCTGGCCGTCGTCTATGACGGAGGCTTCGCCTCCCTCGTCGTGCGGCACGATAACGTTCACGCTTCCCGCGCACTGGCCGCCCTTGCCGTCAGCGGCGGCAAAACGCACCGCATAGACCCTGCCGTTGCCCG
>JBHHVT010000272.1:0-2640 GCA_046754425.1 Nitrospinota bacterium
TGGTTACGACCTATAATTTGAAAATTCAACTTCTTCATGAATAATTCGGGTTAAATGTTCCCGCGCGTCTGGACCAACAAATCAACACATGATACATAATGGCATATTGCCCGTTGATTACCTACCTCACGCTGATAACAAACTCGCGGGGGGAGGAGTCCCAGCGGGTGAAGGAGTAGCTGTCCCTTTTTGACATATCCACTTTTTTGTTGATTGCCGTGTCTATAAGAATCGCGCTGTGCGAACCGGTGAGCGTCTGCCAGCTTATGCGCGGGCGGTGACTGTCGCCCCCTTCCACGATAAACTTCCATTCACCCCCGCTTTTGCGCACTTCGCTCGCAAAGCGTGTGCCGGGCGCATCGCTGCTCGCGAAATAAAGCGAAATGTGCTGTGACCACGCGGGCGGTTCCATCATGTCCATCCGGTCCGCGCCGTTTTCCGCGCGCGGGTCGATGCCGATAAGGTTATCCATATCGCTGTACGTTCCTCCTTCCACGGATATCCGCATCAACCAGCCGCCGTCACTTTGTGAATTGCCATAAGAAACTTCCTGCGGTGTAACCGCTTCGTCAACAACCCTCGGCGCGGCGGGGACGGGCGGGATAAGCATCTCCACGTCGCCCGCGAAGGAGTTGAACACATAATATCCCTCAAACGGTTTTAACGTCGCTTTCCGCGAAAAACCGCCGTCGTTAAAATCCCAGATTACCGGGCTTATAAAACGGCTGTAGTCCGGGTTGTGTTTTAAAACCTCCTCCCACTCCACCGGGTAAAGGAACGGCGAACCGAGGACGTTCCATCCGGGATGAAGCTGTACGAAAAACGGCTCGTAGTTGTTAACCGTCTTGCCGGAAACAAAAAGCTCCGTGTCGTTGCGCGATAAAAACCAGTACGCCTTGCCCGGCTCTATTGAGGTAATATCGTGGAACTCGTGGAACCCGTCGCGCCGCTGTTCGAAGAGCCGCCACATCCGGCTGTCGTACGGCGGGAAGTAGGCGAACACGTCTTGCGGCCGGTTTCTATCCGAAGTGAACGGCACGGAAAATATCCTGTAATCCGCCGCGCGCGCGCCGCCCTTGAACGGAATCACTTTCGTCGCCTGACCTACCGGCACTACCATCCCGGTGGGCGACGCGGGCGATTCCGCCCCTGCTACGTTAACGGAAGTGACCGCGAAGTAGTATGGAACCCCGTTTAGCAGGCTTACGAGACGAACGTAGTTATCGGTTATCGCTTTATTGTTGAGCTTGGTGTATTTTCCCGTTTCTTCGCGCAGATATACGTTATAACCCGCCGCATTAGTTATGTCCTTCCATTCGATTTTGCCCGACGAGTCGGTTACCGATACGGCGGTAAGCTCCGGCGACGGTGGCTTCACCGATGGAATATCTGCCGCAAACGCTGAAACGGGTAACAACATGAACAGTGCCGTCAAGAAAATCGCACCACGGAGGACACAGAGGGCGCAAAGAAAATGAACTGCACGAAAAAAATGTTCTTTCATATTCCCCTCCTTGCGAAGCATTAGGAGGGATGTAGGCGTGCGGCCACTGCGAGGGGTGGTATCCGTAAACCCCTCCGGCGCTACGCGCCACCTCCAGTCGCGCAGTCCCGGCACGGGGAAAAGGGGAGGACATCGCAAAAGCCTCTTAATAGATAATTCTCTTCCTTCGTGTCCTCTATGGTTCAGAAAGGTTTTGGTCATATTAATGTTTTACGGTTTCCAGCGCTTTGAAAAGCGCTTTTATTTTTTCCTGCGATTTTATGCCCGGCGCCTCTTCCACGCCGCTGGCGAGGTCTATGCCGTCCGGGTGAAGCGATGCCGCCTCCAGCACGTTATCGGGATTGATGCCGCCCGCAAGAAAAACTTCGGCACTGGCCGATTCGATAACGGATCGTGCAAGCGTCCAATCAGATTTAACGCCGGAGCCGCCGTACATGTTCGGCACGCGGGTATCGAGCACGAATCCGGTTACTCCCGCTTCGACGTAGCGTTCCATCAGGATTTCGAAGTCTTCCGCGCTGCCCGCGCCGCCCTCTTGCGGCAGATGCAATGATTTAAAAACCGATAGCCCTGTTGTTTCGATTATCCGTTTCACGGTATCCACCGTTTCGTCCGCTGTGAGCTGAATGGCCGCCGGTTTTAACGTAACCGCAATATTTTTATAAAGATTCATTTCTGCATTAGCGGTTAGAGCGAATAGTTTTTCTCCGAACTCGTCGAACAGCGGTTTAGCGGAATCGATAGTCATGGAACGCGGTGACGACTCGACCTCAAGCACAACGCCGCAAAGGTCGGCCCCGCTTTCAAAGGAAAAGCGGATGTCCTTAGCTCTTGTCTGGCCGCACAACTTTACCTTCATATCTTTGCAAAACCCCACTCGCCGCCATAATGGAAACTTTGTTCTTGGGCGTCTAAAATGATCCCAGCAGTGAGCTTACCTGTTTGCTTCTGTAAAAACTGGTGCTGCTCGCGGAAATAATATTGCCGGTTCGCACTTCCACCATCTGGACGGTAAGGTCAACGTCGCTGCCCTTTTGGAGATCAGCGATCCGGCCGATTATAAGCGCCTCCACGCCAAGCTCGCGTCCAAGCTTGCCGGCGGTTTCCCTGTTAAGCGTACCCTGATAGTCGAGTTC
>JBHHVT010000273.1:0-2636 GCA_046754425.1 Nitrospinota bacterium
TGGTACTATAGGCGCCATCGCCTGTAGACTGAACAGCCGGGGGCGGCTGTTCTACTTACTACAGGCAGAGGATTTTAAAGAATTTAAGCTTTTGTTAGAAAATAAATTTATTCACCATAAAGATACAATTCGTTCCTTTTTTCAAACACTATAGGTTTAATAAAAAGTAATGAAAAATTTCCGCGACATGCGCGTCCACATGGTCTCGCTCGGCTGCGCGAAAAACCGCGTGGACAGCGAAAAAATCCTCTCCGTTCTCCAAAGGCAAGGGTGCGAAACGACGGACGACCCCGGCAAAGCCGACTTGATTCTTATAAATAGCTGTGGATTCATCGGCGACGCGCGCAGGGAGACAATCGATACCGTCCTTGAAATGGCGGAACACAAAAAACCAAACGGTGAACCAAAGCTCGCTGTTATGGGCTGCATGGTGGAACGCTTTCGGGAAGAGATGGAAAAGGAGATGCCGGAGATCGATGCCTTCTGGCCGCTGTCCGACAGCGCCGTGTCCCCCGTGTACGCCGCGGCCAACAGTTCCCGCGCGCTTCAGCCGGGCCTGCCTTACGCTTACCTGAAGATAGCCGAGGGGTGCGGCAGTTTGTGCAGTTTTTGCTCCATACCGCTTATACGAGGCGGACTAAAGAGCAGGCCGATGGAAGATATCGAGCGCGAGGCAAACTCGCTGATGGAATCCGGAATAAAGGAAATCTGCCTAGTCGCGCAGGATACGACCCGCTACGGCGCGGACATCGGCATAAAAAACGGTATCGAAACACTCCTGCGAAGGCTCGCATCGCTTCGCCCGCCGTGGCTGCGGATGATGTACGCCTACCCCACCCTCGTAACGGACGACCTTATCCGAATCATCGCGTCGACCGATTGCGTCGCCCCCTATCTGGATATACCGTTTCAGCATATCGACAACGGGCTGCTGAAGGCGATGAACCGGCACGAAACGGAGGGCGACATTATGAGGCTGATTGAGAAGATTCGAAAAGAGATGCCGGACGGCGCGATAAGGTCGAGTTTTATTGTCGGTTTTCCGGGTGAGACGGAGAAAAATTTTGCAAAACTGGAAAAGTTCATACAGACTGCGGAACTCGACCACGTCGGCGTATTCGCCTATTCACACGAAGAGGGGACGGCGGCGGCGGAGCTTCCTGACGACGTGCCGGAGAAGGTAAAACAGGAGCGGAAAGCGAGGATAATGGAGTTGCAGAGGTCGGTTTCGGAAAAACAAAACCGCAAAAGAGTGGGCAGACAGTTCCCCGCGCTTGTGGAGAGGTTCGACATGGAAAACAGCCTGCTGACCGGTCGGTTGATAACACAGGCGCCGGAAATCGACGGCGAGCTTATATTCGACGAATGCGGCGCCGCGCCAGGGGATATAACCGATGTGCGGATAACCTCGGCCATGGAATACGACCTGACAGGAAAACCGGCATGAAAACGTTTATTTTTTATCTGGGCAAGACGCTCCAGCTTCTCGGTATGGGCACCGTTTTAATCGCCTTCGTCGGTTTTTTTTCCAGCGCGTCAATGGGTGTACTATTGAAAATAACATTCGCCGGCATGGTGGAGTTTTATCTGGGAAGTTATATGATATCCAAAACCGGAATTAAAAAAGAACAAAAGGGGGGGATGTAACGTGGGCGCTCCAGCCAAGACCGGGCATTTAATGGTGTTTATTACCGGCTCAACAGTGAAAGGGGCGAAGAAAATCGCAAGGGCGCTGGTGGAAGAAAAGCTCGCGGCCTGCTGCAACGTGATGAAAGGCATCACCTCCATATACGCCTGGGAGGGGGAAATCGAGGAGACTACCGAGTGCATGATAATAGTGAAAACACGGCAGGAACGTTTTGAGCGACTGGTCGAAGAGGTAAAAAAAATGCACAGCTATGTGTTGCCCGAGATAATCGCCGTGCCTATCACAAAAGGGCTGAAGGGCTACCTCTCCTGGATAGACGAAAGCACCAGTTTTAAGGCCGGTGACGAAAGACTGAAAGCGGTAATCAAGGACTGACACACCAGTGTGTGATTGATTTTCGCTCAATTTTCGGTTATGCTTTTGCCATGATAATGACGAAACGGCAAAAGGAACTGCTTGACTATCTGGCGTCGTTCATAGAGAGGATGGGTTACGCCCCCAGCATCGTCGAAATACAGCAAAAGTTCGGGATTAATTCTCCCGCAACCGTTCACCAGCATCTCAAAAACCTGCAGACTAAAGGACTGATCCGACGTGTGCCGAACAGACACCGCTCCATAGAACTGGTCCCAACCTCAGCGGGCGTGCAGGTAGGCGTTCGAGTTCCGCTGCTGGGAACGATAGCGGCGGGTAACCCGATCGAGCCTTTCCAGGAGCAGGACATGATGTCGCTGCCCGAAGAGATGGTAGGCGACGGCGATACCTTCCTATTACAAGTGAGGGGCGACTCGATGATAGAGGACCACATCCTCGACGGAGATATGGTGATAGTAAGGAAAAGCGAAACCGCTGACTCCGGCCAAACAGTCGTGGCGCTCGTCGACGGTCACGAAGCGACACTTAAAAGGTTCTACTCTGAAAACGGCCGCATAAGACTGCAACCCGCCAACGTAAATATGGCGCCGATGATATTCGATTCCGAAAGGAT
>JBHHVT010000274.1:0-2636 GCA_046754425.1 Nitrospinota bacterium
AGAAACGTGGACACGGAGCCTATACAGGCTTCACTATTTTAACCGGACAGTAGTGTTACGACCTATAATTTGAAAATTCAACTTCTTCATGAATAATTCGGCCTATAAGGGCCGCGTTGCCTGGTACCTGTAATTATGTTACTTTCAGTTAAAATGAGCGACGCGACAATAAACAGGAAAACAAAGGAAACCGAGGTGTCGGTTGAGCTTACGCTCGACGGAAGAGGCGAGCGCGATATAAACAGCTCCATCCCGTTTCTCGATCACATGCTGAACCAGCTTGCTCAGCACGGATATTTCGATATTACACTTGCGGCAGCCGGCGACACGGAGGTGGATTACCACCACACGGTGGAAGATTGCGGCATTTCGCTCGGTAAGGCGTTTGCCGAAGCGACGGGCGAAAGAAAAGGCATTGTCCGGTTCGGCCACGCGGCCGTGCCGCTAAACGAGGCGCTCTCGACGGTTACGGTAGATTTTTCCGGCAGACCGTTTTTCGTTTTTAGCGGAGGCCTGCCGAAGGGAAAAATCGGAGAATTCGACGTTGAACTGATAGAAGAGTTCCTGAGCGCGTTCGCGAACAACGCGGGGATAACACTTCATGTAAAAATCGAATATGGAAACAATCTGCACCACATCGCGGAGACGATTTTCAAGGCGCTTGCCCGAGCACTGGATGCCGCGGCCAGGCCGGAGCCGAGGTCGACGGACGTCCCCTCTACAAAAGGGACGCTGCAATAACCGGAACAGCCCGGCAGCCGGGGACAGCCGGAATCCAGCGCGAACCGATATCACCGCCTGCGGAGCGACACTAATATGATTGCAATTGTTGACTACGACATGGGAAACCTTCGCAGCGTGCAGAAGGGATTCGAAAAGGTCGGCGCTAGCGCGGCAATCACGCGCGATCCCGACGTTATCGCTTCCGCATCCCGGCTTGTCCTTCCCGGCGTCGGGGCGTTCGGCGTCTGCATGGAAAAGCTGGAGGGGTATAACCTTATCGGTCCGATAAAAGAGTTCATCGCGTCGGGAAAACCTTTTCTCGGCATCTGCCTCGGACTGCAGCTGCTTTTCGAGGAGAGCGTCGAATTCGGATCCAAACAGGGATTGGGGATTTTAAAGGGAAAGGTTCTCCGTTTTCCGAAAAGCGGCCTTAAAGTGCCGCACATGGGATGGAACAGTGTGGAGCTGCAAAAGGGGTCGCGCCTGATGGAGGGGATCGACGACGGTTCGTACTTTTACTTCGTCCACTCCTACTACGTGGAGCCGGCTGGCGGCGTAACGCTTGGCACCACCGGTTACGGACTTACGTTTACGTCCGCCGTGGAGAAGGATAACGTATTCGCCACGCAGTTCCACCCGGAGAAAAGCCAGAAAGCGGGCCTTAAAATACTGGAAAATTTTGCATACCTAAGCCAGGGTTAAGTGAAGAAAAAACGCGGCAAGCTTGCGGATTTTCTCCTTGCCGCACCGATACTCTTTATATTGGAGCTTACGCGCATACTGCCCCGCTCCTTAGGCTGCCGGTTCTGGGACGCGATCTCCATGCTCGGCTACTATCTGGTGGCAGGCCGCCGCAGGATAATGCGTAAAAACATGGAAATGGCTTTTCCAGCAAAGAAGGCGAAAGAGCTGGATGAACTCGGGCGGAAAGCCTACATAAGCATCGGCAGAACATACGCGGAGTTTTGTAAGACAGGCTCGCTTAATGACAAAAACGTGGACGAATTCGCAACGTTTGAGGGTATGGAAAACCTTAAGCGCGCCTTAGAAAAAGGAAAAGGGGTTATCGTCCCGACCATGCATTATTACAACGTCGAACTTATCCCCGCCGCCCTTGCGGCAAGAGGTTTTCCGGCGCACTGGGTGATGCGCGAGGTAGACAACTTTTTTATTGACCGGAAGATGGACGAAGTGCGAACAGGTTCCGGCCTTAAGACGATTAAAAAAGAGGGCGCGTACCGGGAGATGATAAGGACCGTCAGGAAGGGCGAAATTCTTTTTATAACTACCGACCAGAAGGCGGGCTTTAACGAGGTGTGGGTTAAGTTCCTCGGCCTCTGGTCGGCGACGGTCAGGTCGCCCGCCGTTTTGTCGCTTCGCACCGGCGCGGCCATCGTGCCGATGTTTTCCACGCCGCAGCCGGACCAGACCCACCACGCCTATTTTTTACCCGCCATAAAATACGACTCCACCGGAGATATGAAAAAAGATGTCTTTGCAATTACGCAGATAATCGCCGACCTTCAGACAGAATTTATCGGCAAACATCCGGAATTGTGGCTGTGGCTTCACAGGAAGTGGTCAATGAGTCTGTCCCAGGCAGAGGAAAAGGAGGCGGAGGCGATGCTGCAATCAGCGGTTAAGAATGGACTAAAAGCAGACTGCTCCGTTATAAAATAGACCGTCTACTCCAACCGCGAGGTAACTGTTTTGGGTCGTAAGGTTAAGTTAAAATGATTATAGTTAAATCAAGAAACAATGTTCCGATAAGGCTAACTGTTGAGAGATGGAACCATATAACCAAGAGACATCCTGAGATGATTGGTCAAAAGGAAAGAGTGTTGGAAACGATAACAAAACCGGATATGATTCAAAAAGGCGATTACGGTGAATTTCTTTCAGTCAGGTACTAT
>JBHHVT010000275.1:0-2608 GCA_046754425.1 Nitrospinota bacterium
TGTAGTTAGGCGTACCGAGCACCGTCCCTGTGGTTGTAAGGTTTGAATCGGTAAAACGCGCAAGGCCGAAATCGGCAATCTTCGGGACGTTTCCGTCGGCCATCATAATATTGGCCGGCTTAACGTCGCGGTGTATGACGTTTCTGGAGTGAGCGTGCGAAAGTCCTTTTGCAATCTGCCCGGTTATATCGAATATCTCGTCGTAGTCCTTGAACCTGCCCTCCTGAATTATATCTTCGAGAGTCCCGCCTTCCAGGTATTCCATCGCGATGTAGGCATGATCGTTCTCTTCTCCGACGTCATAGATGGTTAATATGTTCGGATGTGAAAGCTGGCCTGTGGCTCTCGCCTCCACCATGAAACGCTCCCGCGCCTGAAGGCTGTCGGTTCCGTCCTTTATGCGATCGAAGTTGAGAACCTTCAGAGCGACTGTACGTCCTATTTTCGGATCGAGGCCTTTATAGACGGTACCCATCGCGCCGCTTCCCAATTCAGCGACTATTTCGAACCTGCCGAGTTTTTTAGGTTTCATGGCTCAAGGGCCGTATACGGCATATCAAGGGAGTTGGCCGCCTGTTCACAGGTCAGTTTCCCTTTATAAATGTTAATCCCCTTTTTTAATGAGTAGTTGTCCTTAACGGCGATTTTAATACCTTTTGAGGCTATTTCAAGGGCATAAGGGAATGTCGCGTTTGTAAGCGCGTGAGTTGAGGTATGCGGAACCGCTCCCGGCATGTTGGTAACGCAGTAATGCGTAACGCCGTCCACTACGAAAATCGGGTCGTGGTGGGACGTTGGGCGGCTTGTTTCTATACAGCCCCCCTGGTCCACCGATACGTCGACTATTACGGCTCCTTTTTTCATTTCACCGATCATCGGACGGGTTACAAGACGCGGCGCTCTTGCCCCGGCAAGCAGAACCGCCCCTACCAGCAGGTCGGCCGCCATTACGGATTCACGGATAGTGTGAGAGTTTGAATGCAGGGTTTCCGCCCGCCCGCCGAATATATCGTCAAGATACCGCAGCCGGGCGAGCGATGCGTCCAACACGGTTACGCGCGCACCGAGGCCCATCGCCATCTTTGCCGCGTTCGTTCCGACGATGCCGCCGCCCAGGATCGCCACCCTGCCTGGCGATACGCCCGGCACGCCGCCAAGCAGAATCCCGCGGCCGCCTTTTTCCTTTTCAAGATATTTAGCGCCTTCCTGCACGGCCATGCGGCCCGCTATCTCCGACATCGGTACCAGTAGCGGCAGTGAACCGTCTTCTTCCTGCACGGTTTCGTATGCCACGCCTATAATCCCTTTTTCAAGCAGAAGTTCCGTCAGCCGTTTATCCGCCGCAAGATGCAGGAATGTATATAAAATCATCCCCTCACGCAGGTAGTCGAACTCGGGCTCTACCGGCTCCTTTACTTTGATGACCATTTCTGCCCGTGCCCATAACTCGTCGGCGCTTCCGACGAGTTCCGCCCCTTCCTGCATAAATTGCTCGTCTGTTATACCGCTGCCCATACCGGCGGATTTTTCTATCAGCACGGTGTGGCCGCTCAGAACCAGTTCCCGTGAACCGGCGGGGACCATACCGACACGGTACTCGTCCGGCTTTATCTCTTTCGGTACGCCTATAATCATTAAAATTCCTCTTCTGTGGCCATCCGACAACTTGCCGGCCAGACAGCCTGACCAAACATTATATAATCAATCGTATGAGTTCTCCCAATACCGACAAGACTTATAAGAAAATCTCGGAAAACCTGCGCGGGATTCCGTCACGCGAAGGCGCGTGACTGGCACTGCGATGTTTATTTGTGAGAGTCACGCGCCCACGCGTGACCGGCACCGCGATGTTTATTTGTGAGAGTCACGCGCCCACGCGTGACCGGCACCGCAATGTTTATTTGTGAGAGTCACGCGCCCACGCGTGACCGGGCAGAATTATAAACGTGAAAAGAAGAGTTCCGGGATATGCCATTTCCAATCAAACGTATTTCATCACAACGGCTATAACAGAATCTACCAACATCTTCCTTGAATCACGCTACGCCGAAATAATCCTTGAAAACCTGAATTTTTACCTCAATAAATTTAAAGCTCAACTTCACGGGTATGTGATTATGCCCAATCATGTTCACTTGCTTTTAACATTAGGGACAATTGGTAATATTTCTCAAATGATCGGACAGCTCAAAGAGTATTCGGCTAAACAAATCATCTTTTTGGCTGAAAGGAATAACCAACATGACTTATTAGCTATCTTTCAGAACTCGGCAAAAACATACCGCCCCGAACAGAAGTATCAGGTCTGGCAAACGCGTTTTGATGAGTTTACGGTTAATAACGACAAAACTTTTCGAACCAAGCTTAACTATATTCACAACAACCCCTGTAACAAAGGGTGGAAGCTTGCCGAAAAGCCCGAAGAATATCGTTACTCCAGCGCTCGCTTTTACTATCTGGACGAAGACTGTGGAGTAAAGATAACGCCGATGCGGCCATGAATTAAACGCTCAGTGTATGGCGGCGTCACGCGAAGGCGCGTGACTGGTACATTGTGGACACTTCCGCCCTCAGCGCTCAACCAAGCCCTCTCTACCGTGAGAGTCAT
>JBHHVT010000276.1:0-2555 GCA_046754425.1 Nitrospinota bacterium
CTTCAATTCCCCTCCTTGAAAAGGAGGGGACATTTCATGAATAATCCGGGATAGTCCTTTACACTCCTTCTATCGCGGTTTTCAGCTTTTCAACAACCTCGCCGGCGAGTTCTTTTAGCGCTTCGTTATCGCCCACTACGGACATTGCGGACAGCGGGTCGATTGCCGAAACGTGCGTGGCGCCGTCATCGTCTTCATAAACGATAACGTTGCAAGGCAGTAAAAGGCCCACTTCCATTTCGGCCGTCAGCGCCTTGTGCGCGGATTTCGGATTGCACGCTCCCAGAATCTTGTAGCGGCGGAAATCCACATCGATCTTTGCCTTAAGCGTTTTTTTAACGTCTATCTCCGTAAGGATGCCGAAGCCCTGCTCCTTGAGCGTGTCGCGTACCTTCGCCTCCGCCTCGTCGAATCCCAAGTCCACCTTCCGCGACATACCGTAAGCCGTCATTTCCATTGTGTCCTCCTTATATCTATGGGTTTGACTTCATCGTACCACCTTTACTGCCTTGTGATAGTATATGTATAGAGTCACCGGGGGCGTACCGGTTTCGACGGGAATGCGGAAGCCGATTGAGGCATGCCGAGGGTTCACGCCTCGTAAAAACGTGGAAGCAGTTTTAACTGCCAACGATTTCGATTACGCACTAGCAGCTTAGGCTGTTAGCGGCCTTAACGGGGTTTTTTCACGACGCCGTTTTGGTTGTAATACAAAGTGGGATGGCTCTGGGCCGGGCAACTCGGTTCGGGGCGAGATTTAAGTTGCTGGCGGCTGTAGCTGCCCGCCCCCGGGCGAAGCGGCCGTAAGATTTAATACGGGGGATAAGCATGTAGTCTCACCGGCTAATGGTTTTCGGACAGGGGTTCGATTCCCCTCGCCTCCACCATTTGAAAAAAGACAACCCGTCTCTCCGGGACCACTCTCGGGGGCGACGGGTTTTCTATTTCCCCTTGTTTTCAAAGGGTTTGGGCGGTTTTCACATCGACGCCAAACCCCTCTCCACCCACCTCATTTCCACCATTCTCCAGCCTTTCATTCTCTGTTCGACCCCGGATTCTCTGTTTTCTCAGGACGAGGTCAGAAGCTCGTCCGGTTGGGCAATCCCTGTTATATCAAGAATTTAAGCCGACCGGCCAGTTTGGGAGTTATGGAAACACGTCCTGTGGTATGAAAAAGCACCCGAATTTTCGAACAAAAAGTCCCTCGCAGGATTTGAGAATCGGGATTAATGTGGATTTCCCGGCAGGGGATGCTCAATACTCGTCGGCTCCTTCAGGAAGGATTCGGAACCGGCAACGGTAACATTTCTCGCCCTTGACCCACTCGATGGGGTACTCTTGGAGCCGAAAAAATTCCCGCAAGCACCTGGACAGTTCCTGCTTCTGTTTCTTCAATTTGTTATTTGCAACCTGGTTACTCCAATCGATTTCGCCCATGGAGGCAGCAAACGCTTCCAGGAGTTTCCACTGTACAGTACGGTCACCATTCTTCTTACTGTACATACCCATTTGATAATAGGTGTACCTTCCGCTTTGGCCACCGGCCCAAATCGTAACTGTGTGTCCGTTCCTGAACTGGATTTTTATGTCGGACCATCTTGTTCCGTCAGGTGTCGGGAAATGCACCATGCCACCTGAACCAGGTTCTGGAACTTCCTCGTGAAGCGAAGCAAACAGCTCGTCGGGAGTCCGGCGTAGTGGAGTACCTTCTCGACCATCTGAGTTCTGTTGCCCACCTTATCGTAAGCATAGGAGAACGTAGATACGGTTGTGGCTCCGACCTGATTAACAAGGCTCAGGTTCCTCTTTTCCTGAGATTCACTTTTTTTAATACTTAGTTATTTCGTCAGAACCTTAGGTGGAGTTTTCGGGAGGGACACCACATTTCAGTTATGAAACCCCAACCACTTTTTATTTTCAAGTGTTATGTCTTTAATATCAGTCTTATCTGTGAGTGATAATCCATATTTATTGCTATAAGGGATGAAGTTTGGAGCACTCCATTCCATCTCAATGTCATTTATTTTTATTAGTAAGTTACTTCCGGCATCCTCTAAAAAAAAGCTATCTTTACTTGTCTGTGTGCTTTTGTATTTTTCAAAAACTTTTCCTTTTCCAGTTAAAACACTTTTTGAGTTAAAATTTCCACTCCCTTCTTTTTGATACCACCATTGATAATCTGCTGAGGAATTGCTTCTTTTTAATATTTTTAAAGCTGCATAATTATTATTCTGTTTTATTAGTAATATTTTATTATTAGGTAGCTCTAATGCAGTAGTACTAGCTACTGAGGAGAGATCTTCACAGTTTTGAATATTTAAATTTAGCCCTGTATAGAATCCACCAATAATACAAGCAAAAAGGGATAATATTAGTAAAGTAGCTTTTATTATCTTTCTCAATAGTGGCCTCCCTTATTTTAAATACGCATTTTTAAACCCTTAATTTTAATATTGATGTTTTCCGGTAAAAGGATTGATAGGGCAAACACCCATCCTAATGTAGTGTCTCAAGCAACGCCTTTCCCCGCTGAACCTTCCGTATAATTTCATCTG
>JBHHVT010000277.1:0-2554 GCA_046754425.1 Nitrospinota bacterium
ATTTTCAGTCACCGTTTTTTCTTAGTAAGTCTTTTTTTAACAATCCTTTCCGGTGGGACCAGTTTACCGGTGTAGTAAGCCGTCTGCGCGATTCCTTCTCTTATCATCTGAGGAGCGACCTGTGTGTACCACTCCGTGGTCTTAATCGACCTGTGCCCCAGTATGGATTGCACCAACCGGATGTTGCCTGTTGAGGCCAGGCAGTACGTCCCGAAACCATGACGCAAAAGGTGCGGATACATGCGGCGGCCCCCCGCCCTCTTGGCGGCCGAAGCAAACAGCTTTCTTAAACTTCCCCACGGCCTGCCGGTTTTGGGATTTTCAAATACACAACCCGATTCTTTTTTTATGGGTTCCAAGATAGCCCTAATATCATCGGTTAATGCCGTAATCCTGGGGGTGCTTCCTTTCGTTGTTTTAAGATATACGGCGCCGCTTTGCCAATCGATATCCTCCCAACGTATACATGCGGCTTCGCTCCAACGAAGTCCGCATTGCCATAAAAATAATATCAACGCTTTTTTTCGCTGTGAATCGCTGCCGTTTATGGCCGAAAGAATTTTTTCTATTTCCGTGGGATGCGGTATCTGGGGAATGGGTCGTTTATAGGGGAGTTTTTCAATCTTGAACGGCAAAGGCTCTGCGTAACCGTTTTTTACGGCATACTGAATTATGCTTTGCAGATAGGCCAGGTTTTTATTGACCGTTCTCGGTTTTGCGCCTCTGGACTTTTTGAACTTATCTATAAGTACAGGCGTGATACGTGAAATTGGAACATTTCCAAAAATGGGCATTAAAAATTTCAAACTTTTTTTAATATCCAGGTGTGTATTCGCCGCCCGATGAATTTCAAGCCATTCCAGATAACCAGGAATTATATCTATGATTTTCGGATTCGTTTTAAAACTGTAAGTTATGTTCTGTTTTCTTAGCTCTGCTTCATAGACTCTCGCCTCTGTTTCCGTGCCGCTGAATACCCGCATGACCCGCTTTCCCTTGCGCCCCTGCGGGTAGTAGTCGATCACGAATTTTTTTTCTTCAAGTTTACGGACTGCCATTTTTTTAATTCCGCCTTTTACAGCAATAACTAATCATAGTATTTGTCCGGTTATTTCCTAATATGTCATATATTTATAACCCGATGAGTAATCAATAGCAAACTTTTTTGGAAGGAGGTGAAACATGAATAAAACGCTATTGGAACTCATCACATGCTTTCGCGTAGCCATACGGTTCTTGCGTCTCAAGGATCCGGAACTGCGCAGGATCATTCTTTTGATCCTCAAGATCGAGAGGCCTTCCGAATCTTAAGCGCCAAATCGACTATCTCCTTAATATCCTTGCCCGCGTTTTTATACGCGGCAAGGACTTGCTTCTCCTTTTTTGTAAGCGACGCCCTTCTCAGCGAGTTGTTCATGTACATGGGACCCACGCCGGTAAGAAGCCAGTTGATGTTTACCTTCAGCCTTTTTTTGATATTTACCAGGTGCTCCGCGGACGGGCTGCTGCCTGTCTTCAGCCAGACGTTCAGGCTGCTGGGGCTGATGCCCAGCATATCCGCAAAATCCTTTTTGACCCCTTCCGTTTTTTCGTCAATAAGGAGTTTGATCCTGGCTACGATGTCGCTGTCGCTCAATGCGCCGCCTCCAGATGAAGGGGAAAATACGTAGTTACGCATTTATGCTTGACTGATACGTATTTACGGATTATTATGCCGTCCATGCGTAAAGGGGGTCGGTTATCCGGATTCAAAAAACTCACGGCAAAAGGCGGGGCGGGTTCCGGTGTAGCCGATCTCGTTGTCAAATCCCTACCCACTCCCCCCGCTTTAACCGCGGGCAAAGCGGGAGCCTTGCTACGGCGGGCTCCCGCGCCGGCGGAAGCGGTAAAAAGAGAATACATAAAAAGGAAAATGTTCATTTTTCGGCATCCGACCTCGTTAATTCGACATGAGTATAACACTTCACAAATTTGCGCTCAAATTCTCGTTAAAGGATCGGCTTGATGAAAGCAACCGTAACGCTCGAATCGTTGCAAAGCCAGATAGACGATCTCAGGAAAAAAACCGACCGGCTGGAAAAAGGAGCTTTAAGGTGTGCCGTTCGAACAATAGCAACGTCAGGCTGCGAAATAGCAGCAGATACTTTGCCCAGTACGGTTTGGGATTTTCAAGGAAACCTCCTAAAAAACACGGCAGAAAAGCCGTAAAAGAAAATCGCACAGGAGCAGGAACATGAACAGTCTGTAGATACAGCTAACGCTGTATCTACAGCGGGCCTTGCTGACGCAAAGGCCGCCGGAAGGAAAAAAGGCAATGGCAAAACAGGCAAGGAAAACAGCTCTACCGGGCGTAAACCCGAACCTAAAAAGCGCAAACCTGTCGAATTCGACCCGCTTGATGTTGAGATATTCGAATATTTCGTCAGCCGCAAACTTGCGTTTTATCCCGGCTCGCCTGTGCCCGGTAACGGAACTGGAAGGACGAGTGAAGTCGAGCGCGCGAAGTGGATCGCCGCCGCGCGCGGCCTTCGCGTAAACCGTGGACGGCCGCCTG
>JBHHVT010000278.1:0-2535 GCA_046754425.1 Nitrospinota bacterium
ATGCGTGCAAGTAGCATATTTTAAACTGGTTACGACCTATAATTTGAAAATTCAACTTCTTCATGAATAATTCGGGCTAGCATTATAGAGACAAAATTAACGATATGGATGCGTTAAATAAGCAGGTAAAAAGGGGGCGCTATTTTTCCTGAGTGCGAAGAGACACGGCGGGTGAGGGGTATTGTTTTGTGTCCATTGTAAGAATGGGGTTTTTAACAGGTTTTGTCCTGAAATTGCCGTAATAGATATTTTGCAGGTGGTTGCCCTGCGTAAAGAAGAGTTTTCGCTCCAGCAATAGTCCGCCAACGATCAATATAGCGGCCAATAAGGTCAGGACGCTATAAACGGTCGAGTTGTTAATCATCGGGCCAAACGACCAGATGGCAATCGGAACTATGAAACCATTAATAAGGACCACGGATTGCTGGGTCCGGTTCTTTTTTTCCGTTACCGGAATGTGATATTCGGTAGTATTGTAATGATCGTAAGCCGCACCCGTATCTATAAGCCTTATGTTGGGGTCGTTTATTCCCAACGCATTTTTTAAATTCCACGATACGTAAAGAGTTTCGTTGTGTCTGTACGAAAGGTACTTTGAGACCAGCGATAGAGCACCCAATACGATTACAACGGATGTAACCGGCTCGGATATTTCCACGCCTAAACCTGTTAACTGAATTAAGGCAAGGCAGAGCGCTCCGCCCGAGGTAAGGCCGAGCAGTATAAAGTTAAAGACAGTATAAGCGTTTGCCCATTCCTTTATGTAACGTATCGCCGCGTAAAGCATGGCAGACGACAGGTAGAGGCCCATCGACGATAGAACTCCAAGATAGCCGGTAATTAAACGGACAGGGGCCGACACACCGGAGTATAGACAATACAGATATAAAACGGCGAACCCAAGAAAGGCCGGTAGAAGGATAATCTCGCGGGTTAACCACGAATTTCTCCACATCTTCAACGCTTTCCATCCTATTTGGGGGTTGCCTAAATGGAAAGTACTGGCGGCCATTCCGATTGACGGCAAAATTATCGACAGGATTACCGCCGCGTAAGAGAACGCCGCAGACAGTTCCCCCGTAAGCGCTAGCGAATCGAGAACGACTAGAAAAATAAAAAGTCCCTGTCCCACGCCGGCAAGCACGGTAAGCAGAATAAGCGATAGATCAGGCCGCATCAGATATCCCCCCGGTCATGGCACAGCCACATCCTCTGATATTGATTCCCTGTAAGACGTTATTTTTTTCTCAGTTGTCACAATAGCGTGAGATTTCACCTGAAGTTCATCTTCATCCAATTCTATCGTCATAGGCCGTTTCGGCAGATAGTGGTTGGCCGGATCCGTTCCGGCTTCGGGCATTGCTTTATAGCCTTTTCCTTCGCGTATCCATCGGGATACCTCGCTATCAGGGTCGTCAATATCGCCAAACACTCTCGCGCGGCTTGGGCAGGCGAGGACGCAGGCCGGTTTTCTCTCTTCCTCCGGCAGGCTTTCGTTATAGATGCGGTCCACGCAGAGGGTGCATTTTTTCATCACCCCTTCGAACTCGTCGAACTCGCGGCAGCCGTACGGGCAGGCCCACGAGCAGTATTTGCATCCGATGCAGTCGTCGTAGTTAACGAGTACCACGCCGTCCTTTTCGCGTTTGAAGGAAGCGCCGGTAGGGCAGACAGGTACGCATGGCGCGTCCTTGCAGTGCATGCAGGATTTAGGGAAATGCACAACCTGCGTGTCGGGGAACTTGCCTACTTCATAAGTCTGCACCCGGTTGAACCATACTCCCACCGGATCTTTTTCGTATGGCGCACTGTCTGGAAGCGGGCCGAACTCGCCCGTAGTGTTCCACGCCTTGCAGTTTGTCGCGCAGGCGTGACAGCCGACGCATTTATGCAGGTCTATTACCAGGGCAAGCTGGCTCATTTGCCGTTTACCTCTTCATGGCCGAAACGAATCATTTTGGCTCTTTCCACCATGTGTTTTAGCGGTTTTAACGGTTTAAACTGCGGCCAGTGGCCGGTTTCGTTTGATTTGGTTATTTTTACCCTGAGGTCGAACCACGCGGCCTGTCCCGTAATCGGATCGCTATTGGAGATTTTCTCTCCGTTATTCCAATCAAGTTCCTCAGTGATGAGGTGATTCAATAAAAACCCTTTAACCGCCTCATCCGCGTCCTCGGCGAGGTTCCAGGCGCCGGCCATTTTACCGATTGCGTTCCATGTCCAGACCGTTTCAGGCTCGACGGCTTCGGAATGTTTTACCTGTACGCGGATTTTACCGGTCGGCGATTCCACCCAGGCCCAATCCATATCGTCTATTCCAAGTTCCCGGGCCCTTTTAGGGTTCATATAAAGAAAGTTCTGTCCGATTATCTGCCGCAGCCAGGCGTTTTGACTATCCCAGGAGTGATACATCGGCATCGGCCTTTGTGTAATCGCGCTGAAGTTATACTTCTTTCTATCGACCTGTTGATGCTCTATCGGCTCATACCAGAAAGGAAGAGGATCGAAATATTTTATAATCCTTTCGCGCTGCTC
>JBHHVT010000279.1:0-2525 GCA_046754425.1 Nitrospinota bacterium
GACTATTTCTACCGGTTTTTAACCCTTCACGGCATTGCGATGCTAATAGCGTGGATCATATTCATGGAAATGGCGATACTTTACTTCGCCAGCGCAGTATTGCTAAACAGCCGGCTTGCCGCGCCCTGGGTTGGCTGGCTTCAGTACGGGTTGATGCTTGTGGGAGCCGCCATAGTTGCAATAGAGATACTTTTGGGAAACGCGGACGTCATGTTTACATCGTACGTGCCCCTAAAGGCACATCACGGTTATTACCTTGGCATCATACTGTTTGCCGTAGGGGCGATCCTCGGTTGCGTTGTTTTTTTCGCGACATTGGTAGTGGCCAAAACCGAAAAGACTTACAAAGGCTCTTTACCGCTGGTGACTTTTGGTGCGGCGGCGGCGGCCATAATAGCGATAGTAACTCTCGCGCACGGTGCGATAGTCATGATTCCAACGTGGCTCTGGGCGCTGGGGGTGATACCAATGATGGATGCGGAAGTGTACCGGCTGGTCTTCTGGGCATTCGGGCATTCCTCCCAGCAGATAAACGTCGCCGCTATGATCTCGGTCTGGTACCTGCTTGTAACTCTTACCGTCGGCGGGTCTCCTCTTAACCAGAAGGTCTGCAGGACAGCCTTTGTCTTTTATATCCTATTCATAGACATCGCTTCGGAACACCATCTGCTGGTTGATCCCGGATTAAGCGTCTCGCATAAGATTTGGAACACAGGGTACTTCATGCACCTGGCGGTTCTTGCCAGCATGATCCACGCCTTTTCCGTTCCGGCGGCGGCGGAAGTTGGATTAAGGAAGCAGGGCTACACGAAGGGCTATTTCGAATGGCTCAAAAAGGCCCCATGGGGAAACCCCGGATGGTCGGCGCTTGTTTTCTCCGTCGTAGGTTTCGGAGTTCTGGGAGGCATAACCGGCGTTGTGTACGGAACGGAACAGCTAAATATCATTGCCCATAACACCCTAAGGATTCCAGGCCACTTCCATGCGACGGTCGTTTGCGGGACGACAATGGCCTTTATGGGGCTCACTTATTACGTGCTGCCGCTAATATTCCGAAGAGAACTCGCTTTTGCGGGGGTGGCAAAGCTCCAGCCTTACGTTTACGGAATAGGCATGTCTGTATTTTCCACGGCGATGATGTTCGCGGGCGGATTCGGCGTTTCCAGAAGGCATTGGGATTACACTACCGCCGACGCCGTATTCCAGACCAATTTCGGTTCGGTTGTGGACATGAGCATGGCGGTAACCGGAATATCCGGCGTGGTTGCGTTTGTTGGCGGCGTGATGTTCGTACTGGTAGCAGTCGGTACGTTATTGATTGGAAAGAAAATCGAAGCCTGAAAAGGAGGGTAAAAATGACAGAACATAATGAAGAACATTCGCCAAAAGGCTCTTACGTTCTTGTTTTTATATTTTTGGCCATGTTTGCATTGTACTATTTCCTTAACTTTAAGATGCTTGCCGGTGTGTGGCCTGTCCGCTAAACGCAGGTATCGAGTGACTATTTATGACGGTCTCGCTCATTTTCTATGAACGAGACCGAATAATTTCCCTCCGGCTCCTGTCAGCGATGTTTAATTTATTGACGGCATCGCTGATGGGAGTTTTTTTAATTCTCCCGATTACGACAGCGCAGGCGGCGCCATCGGTTCTTGAACGGTCGGAAGGTGCATTGGGGCGGAAGGTCGGTAACTATCGCCTCGTTGACCAGGACGGCCGACATTTGCCTTTTTTCACTTTTAAAGGAAAAACGATACTACTGTCTTTCATGTACATCGATTGTCCGGATATGTGTCTCCTTACCGGCCAAAGCCTCAAGCGTTTTGTGGATACTATGAACCCTGAGTTGAAGGAGAAAGTCGTCCTCGTTTCCGTAAGCATGGATCCGGAAAACGATACTCCGGAAAAACTGCGAAATTACGGATCCGAATATAGCGATGATTTCAGCAAATGGTATTTCACTACGACCGACAGCGACACTCTGGCAAAAATGATTTCTGATCTCGGCTTCACATTCGAAAAGAAAGTCGAAGGCGAAATCGAGCATCTGAGCCGCATAACGCTGATTCGTCCGGACGGTGTGGTAGCTCGCCACTTTTATGGAGCGGAATTTGATCCAAAGGATATTGAGGAATCGGTCAAGTCCGTCATTGAGGGGCAGACGATAACAAGCAGGATCTCCGGGAACCTGAGCAAATTTCTTATCTATTGCTCGAACTACGATCCAAAAACAAAAACGTACAGGGTAGATTATGGAGCTATCTTTTTTGCTTTGGTAAACGGCGTGCTGGTGTTTGCAACAATTATCTATCTATTAAGGTTCAAGATAAAGAAAATACTTTTTAAAGGCAGATAAACGGCGCAAGCCTCCAACAGTTGTGACTTTTATCATAATCTATTAATTTCCACGGCGGTACACTGTTTATTATTAAACTGACAAGTCATTAAAAGAGGTTAATTTGCAGCTATTAGACAGGGAACAAAAGCTGAAGGCAAGGCGCAGAATGCTGATGCCGATCGTACTA
>JBHHVT010000280.1:0-2495 GCA_046754425.1 Nitrospinota bacterium
TTACGGTAAAGAGACAATATTTCAGTTTTTTTCATCCGGAGATGATACCGCTTACATTATTAGTAAGCAACGACCGGTGGGTTGATAAACAGGGGACACCATACTTAAACCACAGAATTAAGTATGGTGTCCCCTTAATATACGGCTGTGCTCGACCATCATGCAGAGGTTTTGTACAAAGTCGATACCGGCGTCCCGTATTGTTTTCGACGCCGCTTCGTTTACGACGCCTATCTGGAACCAGACCGCTCCCGGTTTAACCGCCGCAATCTGTTCCGCCAGTTCCGGCAGGGCGGACGGTTTTCGGAAAACATCCACAACGTCGACTTTAAAAGGAATATCGCCGACCGTTTTGTAACACTTTTCGCCCAGTATCTCCTCTCTCGCGGGATTTACCGGAACTATTTTGTAACCATGCTCTTTCAGATACGCCGCAACCCTGTAGCTGTCACGATTCTCCTTGTGCGACAGTCCGACGACCGCAACAGTTTTAGAGTTTTCCAGAATATTTTTTACAAGCTCCGGATCATTCGGGCGGTCGGGGAATTCACAGGCTTCCGAACCTTGCGCCGCGTCAGGCATCGTCGATTGTTTTTTGGCGGAGTTCGTCAACGCGCGCGTGCAGTATGGCGGAAGTGTCCGGCGGGATTTTTTCCGGCTTACTGTTTGAAAATAGTTCCACGGTCTTTTTGAAGGAGTTCATTACCATATTGCATACGGCGCAGCCGGCGAAATGGGACTGTAGATTTTTGCGGTTTTCGTCGTCCAGTTCCCTGTCAAAGTAGTCTGACATTTTGGATAGTATATCTTTGCAACAATTCATGACATGTCTCCCGGGTTTTGAGCCGGCGCGATACCGGCTTAACCTATAGGCGCAATGGTGTTATTAGCTGGAGTAATGGCGCATTATCGATTCCAGTTTGTCTTTAATCTCAAGTTTTCTCTTTTTAATCTGATGCATTCTTGCTTCTTGTTCCGGTGTAAGGTATTTGGCCCTGTTGAATTCGGAAGCCTCTCTCTTCAGGCGAATATGCTCCTCGCTCAGCAGACGGAAATCTTCGCTTTTTTCATACGCCTTGCTGAAACGAGGATCACTCTGAATAGTGGATTCCATAACTAACTCCTCCTGTCATATTAAAGGTTTTACTCTCTCCACCTTCCCCTGGCGGATGTAATTCGGTTTAATGGCCGTCGTATGTCCCAAGTCGCCTTCCGCCATGCGGTGTTGAGCCGTCCTGGCCACTCCGGCGGCTACGCAGTCGTTCATCGCATCTTTACTATATAGACCCATTCGGGCGGCAATCGTTTCAGAATATTGCTCCGCACCCTCTCCGAAACAGAGGCTTTCGTTGTCGTCAGGGTTAAATGCATCTTCAACCGGCCCGGCGGAATCGGCTGTTAGCCGCACCAGTTTATCGCCGTCATAACGGAACTTTGCGAAATATACGTCGCCGTTTCTCGCGTCCATCATCGGTTTCAGGGTCGCGTCGTTTTTAACGGTTGCCCGCGCCATCGCTTCAAGTGTGCTGACGCCGTAAATAGGCAGATTTTTGGAAAGAGCCAGTCCTTGAAGAGTGGCGATCCCGATCCGTATTCCGGTGAATGATCCGGGACCGACCGCGACGCCAAGCCCGGTTATGTCGCCCAAGTCGACGCTGTTAGCCGCCAAGAGCCTGTTTAGCATGTCGAGGATTGAGCGGGAGAATGACTCGCCGCTATCCGACTCTGATTGGTCTATTATTTTACCTCCAAACAGCAGGGCGACACTCCCGCATTTGGAAGATGTATCTACCCCAATGAAGTTCATTCTATTTAATACTATCATCTTGTCGTTGCAGAATCAATCGCCGAATACGTTAACTAATTGTAATATAAGTTGTTAGTGGGTATTGGCTTGCCGCGCTCCCATCAATAGTATGTCTCGTTTTTATGATTAAAATCATGGACTTTGAATCAGGTTAAATGTAGCCTCGTCATGTTATGACTGTTTACGCGCTTGCGGTATTTGCCCACGTTATCTGCGGGGCCATTCTTGCCATGACGCTTGTTATCATGCAGCTTGTGGTCAGCCCGGCGGCGGCAAGGATGACGAACGCGGAAGACAAAAAACTGATCGGCATGGCCATCCAAACGCGCTGGCATCCTGTTGTGGATGCGGCAATTATAATACAGACTGTAACGGCGCTGTTTTTCATGGTGACCAGGTGGGAGTGGATAGGCTCTTCCACGATCCTGCACGTCAAGGTGACCACCGGAATTATAACCCTGTCATTCGCCAACGCTCTCCATTTTTACTATCGCGGAAAAAAGCGCCGCCTTAAGGCGGCCGGGGAGGTGGAAAAACTCTCAAAAACAAATAAACGTACACAGGTGATGGAAAAAGTTGTCCTTGTAATGGGAGTTACCACTTACCTGCTCGCGCTCCTTCTAAACCACAATCCCTTCTAACCCGGATTATTCATGAAATGTCCCCTCCTTTTCAAGGAGGGGAATTG
>JBHHVT010000281.1:0-2483 GCA_046754425.1 Nitrospinota bacterium
CAAATGCGCCACATAGTTTATCAAAGACCTTGGCTGGTGTCTGATACCAAGACATCTAGCAAGTCGTTAATGCAGCAATTTATATCGTTCAACAAATTCGTTTTCGGCGGTTTTGCGGAAGCGGTTATCGGTCGGTTCTTCTTTGGACGAGCGCCGGAACGTCCGGTGCGAGTGGATTAAAAGAATGCCGCCCGGTTTTAAAAATTTTTGCGCCGCATCGAAAACCGTTTTTCGGTTTACGGCGCGCGCGGTAACTACATCGGCGCATTGCGTAAGTTCGGACGACTCGGCCCGTTCGTTCAGGATATTTACATTAGAAAGTTTTAGATGCTGCGCGATATGTTTTAAAAATGACGCCTTTTTTCCGTTCGATTCTATAAGCGTAAAGTTGTGCCGCGGTAGATGAACCGCCAGAGCGACAGCCGGTATGCCAGCGCCGGAGCCTATGTCGGTAACTTCCAGGTTCCCACCGTCGGGCAGGAACTCGATCATGGCAAGAGACGGCTTCACAAGAAGCTCCTCCGCCTTATCCTCCGCTACGGAGGTGAGGTTTATCGCCTTATTCCATCTGTACAGCTCGGCGAGATATTTTTTTATTAGCTCGTTTTTATCCATCACGCCGGCGGACGCTGGCCGGGGTCCTGCACCCTGCCACCGCCTCTACGCGTTTTCAGGTATATCATCAGGATGGAAAGGGCGGCCGGCGTTATGCCCGATATGCGCGACGCCTGTCCGAACGTGAGCGGCCGAATCTCTTTCAGCTTTTGGCGCAGTTCGGTGGAGAGGCCGGGTATGCCGTGATAGTCGATCTCGCGGTCGAGTGGAATATTTTCTATTCCCGACAGCTCCTTTATCCACTTTTGTTGACGCGCTACGTAACCCTCGTACTTAATCTCGATCTCGGCACGTTCGATTTCGTCCGGCATGTAACCGGAGATATCGCCGAAAACGGAACAGTCTGTTAACGTCACCTCCGGCCTGCGAAGATACTGCTCCAGCGACTGCGGGTCGGAAATCGGCGGGAGGCCAAGCCTGCCTAACATTGCCAAAGTTTCAGTGCTGGGAACCAACGTTTTTGTCTTCAGGTTTTGAATAAGCGATTCGATCTTCTCCTGCTTTTGCTGATAGAAGCCGTAATCATCTTTGGAGAGCAGGCCGATTTCGCGGCCGAGTTTGCATAAACGTTTGTCGGCGTTATCCTGCCGCAGTACGAGCCTGTGTTCGGCGCGGGATGTGAACATACGGTACGGTTCGTCACATCCAAGCGTGGTGAGATCGTCCACCATCACGCCGATATAACTTTCGGAGCGGTGAAGGATTACAGGCTCCTTACTCAATACTTTACGCGCGGCGTTAATGCCGGCCAACAATCCCTGTCCTGCGGCCTCCTCGTAACCGCTGGTTCCGTTTATCTGACCGGCGAAGAAAAGACCTGAAACAAGTTTGGTTTCAAGCGTGGAGTAAAGTTGGGTCGGCGGCGCGAAATCGTACTCCACCGCGTATCCGTACCGGAGGAACTTCGCCTTTTCCAGGCCGGGTATGGTGCGAACGAAGGCGTTCTGCACATCGGCTGGAAGCGAGGTGGAAATGCCGGTTGGGTAAATCATGTTGGAATCCAGTCCGACAGGCTCCAGGAAAATATGGTGAGAATCCCTATCCGGGAAACGGACGACCTTGTCCTCTATGGAGGGACAGTACCTCGGCCCGATTCCTTGGATTACACCCGTAAAAAGTGGCGACCTATCGAATGAATCTTTTATAATTTCATGCGTTTGCGCTGTTGTACGGGTAAGGTGACAATCAACCTGCTCCCCATCAATCTCACCTGTAAAGAACGAAAATGGCCTCGGAGGATCGTCACCCGGCTGAACAGTCAGTTGATCGAAGTCTATGCTTGCCCTGTCTATTCGCGGCGGAGTACCCGTCTTCAGTCTGCCAAACGTAAACCCATGTTTTTTCAATGAATCCGTTATTCCAATCGATGGAGCCTCACCGACACGGCCTCCCGGAGTCTGAAGATCGCCGGTATGCATGAGGCCGTTCAGGAATGTACCCGTGGAAAGGATAACCGCGTTTGCTTTAATCTCTTTATTGGAACCAAGACTAATACTACTGATTTTATTGTCGATAACATTTATGTCCGTTGCAGACTCTTCGACTAGTGTAATATTGTCAATATTTTCAAGCGTTTGGCGCATAACCTGCTCGTAAAGGCACGTATCGGCCTGCGCCCTGTTTGCGCGTACTGCCGCCCCTTTCCCTGCGTTTAAGGTACGAAACTGGATGCCGGTTTGGTCGATGATTCTTGCCATCAACCCGCCCAGGGCGTCAATCTCCCTTACGATCTGGCTTTTACCCGGTCCGCCTATCGCGGGGTTGCACGACATCCGTGCAATCGTATCGAGCCTCGGAACTATCATTGCCGTATCGAGGCCCAGTCTGGCGCTAGCGTGAACCGCTTCGCAACCGGCATGGCCGCCGCC
>JBHHVT010000282.1:0-2469 GCA_046754425.1 Nitrospinota bacterium
TGCGTAACTGCGTAAGCGCGGTCAAAAGCTATAACCTCCCAAAACCCAACTGCATCCTATCCGTCACCTGGGATATGGCTTTAAAGCCGATGGAATATCGCGTGGAATATAATCCGTTTCCAACAACCACACCTGCCGATTTTTATAATAGTCAATTAACGTTTCATTTGCGCTCTTATTCATATCGCGCGCCCAGACGATCTGCTGGCCGTCGATATCCGCGCCGTTCCATACCCACTCGTCGTGCAGATTATGGAACTGCGAATACCGGACAAATACCAGATGGCTTCCGCCTTTGCCTGTCAGTTCGCGGGCAATAAAATCACGATACCGATTAAAAAAGTTGTCCCTGTACTTAATGAAACTGGCTCCGTTCCGATAGCTTCCGACCATCGAAATAACAAGTATTGCGGAAACGACTGCATTCCCGATTTTCCAGCCGCGGAATTCCCATCGCCATAAAGGCTGAACCCCCTTGATTATCACCAAAACAATTACAGCCGCAAACGGAGCCGCGTAGTGGGGGAATGCGGGGAGTAATAAAGCAAGGCTTAACCCAAAAAACAGAAAGCATAATACTGAAAACTGGAATTTCCTGTCCCTTAAAGAGAACGGTACGCCGAAAAGAAAAACCGGCAATAGTGACGGGAAATAAAACTTCCAATACCCCTTAAAGTTTTCTTTTTGAATGTTAATGAAACCGGAGAAGGTCTTGGCAAACTCGTATCTGGCTAACTCAAAATCATAATATGCTCTTTTCATAATATCGTGTCTATATTCAGGTATGGGAACGGCACCCATAAAAAAGAATAGCGGCGAAGGCAAATACGTTTCATTATTTACCGTGTAGGCGAACTTCGTCACATTACCCGTGGTCCGGTAGTTGTAGTAGCCCATGAAACCGGCCGTCAGTATCAATATCAACCCGATTGGCAAAACTATCGCCGACAGTTTCCTGCCCCATGTAAACTCCTTATTGCGGAACATACCGTAAAACAGGTAGCCGGCCGCCGGTATAGAGGCAACCAGCCCCTCGTATGGACGGCTCATCGCCAATATGCCGATACCGACGCCGCACAAAACCGATTCGAGAACACGCGGTCTCTTCACCAGCCGCACTATCGCTCCATACAAAAGTGCACCGCCAAGCATCGCCATCGCGCCGCCCCAAAACGACAGTCCCCAACTGTATATGACCATGCCGTTTAGCGGCATCATAAGGCCGCCCAGAAAGGCCCAGCCAGAAGTAAGCCATCCGCGAAGCATCCAGTATACGGCTACACAGGCGGCAACAAGCGATATCCATACTCCCACAATGGCCTGGCCCGAAATCAGCCTGCCGAAAGCCAGAGCAAAGCCCTGCATGGGAGGGTACTTGGAAACATACGTCGGAAGCATATTGATCTGGTAGCTTTCAAAAAATACCCACATCGGGTGCGGTGGGTTGGCGAGCCTTCCGTGCATGAACGTATCAGCCGCCAAAAGATAGCTGAACTCGTCATGCAATACTGGAACGGGCGGATGGAGAATCGCAAGGAATACAGAGATGGCAAGAGTTAACAGCCCTATAATCGCGCCTGCAAGAAGCGGCTGTTCCGATACTGTTATCCAGGTTCTGCGTGACTGCGTAAACGTTGTCAAAATAAGTTGTATTCTCCCCAAAAAAAGCGAGCAGTGTATTATTCTATATAACCATCAGTTATATTTGGAAAAAAGTTCTGGGAGTTTTGCTTTAATAACGGAAAATCAAGTTCGTAAGCGGCTTTATCCGTAATCAGGAATTATGTGCGGTGCCCCCGGATTTGATACATTGCAGCTATGGAAGCGATAAGCAATAGCGAAGAGGAGACCGAAGAGCTTGCAGCGAAACTGGCCGCCCGGTTAAAGACCGGTGATAACGTCTGCCTGTACGGAGAGTTGGGAGCGGGCAAGACATGCTTCGCAAGGGGGATAGTGTCGAGCCTTCATAACGGACTGGGCACACCTGTGAAGTCGCCAACTTACACACTACTTAACATCTACGAGGGTGACCCGCCAATTTATCATTTCGATTTTTACCGTATCGACAATAATGATGAGATAATGGAGTTGGGACTCGACGAATACTGGGGCGGCGACGGCATCTGCATCGTCGAGTGGCCGAAAGGCTTCTGCGCCGCTTTGCCGGGCAGAACCATTGATGTAATAATAGACTTCACCGAGAATATGAAGAGAAAGATTAAGGTCAACATTCCTGAAGATGCCTAGAAACCCCGCGACAACATTGAAATTCGCGCTTCTTTTTGGAATTATTTTACTGCTGGGCGCCGGCGGCTATTTTCTCCTTGCGCAAAGGACGGGTGGAATCTCGATATTTAAAACCGATATCGGCGGGCGGACGGGTGTTATAAGCAAAATTAAAAATATCCGCCTGACGGAAAAGCTTGGCAAGGGCGACGTATGGGAACTTACCGCCAGAGCGGTATCCGT
>JBHHVT010000283.1:0-2423 GCA_046754425.1 Nitrospinota bacterium
CTGAAGCCGATCCGCGGGAACTACGGCCGGCTTGCCGTTATTGTAGTTGACGCGGGCGATTTCCATGCCCGTTTCGTCCAGATATCGTATCTGGTCGTATAGTCCCCTTTCTTTTGAAAACAAAAGGTAATCGCTTTCCAGATCGGCTAATAGCTGTTTTTTGGCCTCGGCGCCATTTTCGCGATTGAGCGCCATTTGCAGGTGACGCGATCCGGAAAATATTATCAGCTCGGATACAATGGACTTGAAGTCGGCGGTAATAAGTATCTTTTGTGTTTTTACGTCTTGGATTTCGCTTAATTTGACATTTTCTTTTTCGGACAATAAATCGACATAGTAGAAACCGTATACAATCACGCCAAAAAACAGGGCCAGCGGTAGAAAAATCGTTAGGAAAAGCCTTGAAACACTCCCCTTGGACGGTGCGCCGCTCGCGGTTTTCCGGTCAATATATTTCTCTATTAATCTCACCAAACCAAGCCAACTAATCAATTTTATTTACCCGCATGACCCTGGGTGAAAAGTACCGCAAACTGGTAGTTGCCAGTATGCGCGCAAAACGCAAAATAAGCCATAACAGTGGGAACTACATAGTTGAAAAAGTTGGGTATATTGCGGCTGCCATTTTCCATACTTCGCCAAACTCAGAATAATGAGGATTGGCGAGCGCCCACTTTCTACCCTGCTAAGTATATCATAAACGATTAGCCATCAGGCAGGGCAGGGTCACCTTAAAAATAGCGCCGCCATCCGGGCGGTTCACGGCAGTGATAGCTCCCTTATGGGCGGTCACGATTTCCTTGCATATTGCAAGGCCCATCCCTCTGCCGCCCGCACCCATGTCTGTTTTGCTTGACTGCACGAATTTGTCAAAGATGGAATCGATTTCATTCTCAGGAATGCCGACGCCCTCGTCCCGCACCGCCATGGTAATACAGGGAATGGAATCCGGACTTCCATCGCCTCCCGGCAAACTCTCCGCGCCAAAAGAGACCGTAATGGTTTTTCCATCCTGCGAAAACTTGATGGCATTGGAAAACAGGTTGCGCGCCACCTGCCGGATTCTTTTCGCGTCAAATACGGCGGTTGTCTTTACTTTAGAGGGGATAACATTAATTGTGAGCGAGCGTTCGTTAAGCTGTTTTTCAATTATCATAGTCTCGGTTTTTACAACCTCCGCCAGGTCGTTTTCCAGCATGTTAAAATTCATCCGGCCGCTGTCCAGTTTGGAAAGATCTATAAGATCTTCCACCAGGTGGAGCATCTGTGTGCCGCTCTCCTGAATTCTGGAAAAATATGAATGCTTTTTTTCCTGTGTAGCAGTGTCGCCTCTCATAATACCCAAGTCAGCAAAACCGAGGATTTGATGTAAAGGCGTGCGGAGTACGTGAGACACATTTGCTAAAAATTTGGATTTGGCTTTGTTGGCAGCCTCAGCGGTTTCCTTCGCCGCCCGGAGGTCCTCCGTCTGTTCATCAACCAGTTCCTGCAGGCGATCCCGGTGTTTTTTCAATTCCTCCTCCGCCTCGTTACGTTTACGCGAATGCATGACAACAAGTGTGGTTATAGCAGCCAGAATCGCAGAAAATAAAACCAGAATCACTTTATGTGAAAGATGTTTCTTTTCAAGATCTGCCGCTATGTGATGGTCGGCATGCTCATTTATTGCGTCAAGTTCAAAGCGGATTTGCTTATAAACAGAATCAAACTGTTGGTCAATTTCCGTTCCTGCGCCGCTTACATCAATCTCCGCAACGCGTTTGTTTGCCATCTCCCTAAACTTGAAAATCAGCTCTCTCAAATGATTAAGGTTTTTATGAAGTTCGGCGGAAGAGGGAATCTCTTTGCTGCGACTGATTTCTTCTGTTAAAACCTCCGCTTTATCAAACAAGGCCAAGACCTCCTCAATAACAAGCGTGTGGTCCCCGGAAAGATACTCTTCAAGCCATAGATGGCCGTTGGCCAGGTTCTCACCGACCCGCCTTGTTTTAAACAGTATGTTTTGCTCGGTTTCGATGTATGTTGAAGCCACATGGGTGTATACCACGAGGCCGAGCGAAAGTAACCCCATAAATAAAACGGCGGCTAATGCAGGGTCAAACCATTTTTTTGTAAAAGGATTCATAGCTTCATATTTTTCCCAAGACCAATGCCTGGGTAAGCGGTATGCTGATTATGCCTAAATATAAGGTTTGATATTGTCTGACTATCAACCATGACGTCTCCCTTTATCAGAGTTGCACCACTAATCGTATTGTACCTCATTTTAACCTGTTGGGGCAGGCTAGTGTTTAGGGGGCGCCAGTTTAATCTACTCTCTTTGGGATGGATATCTGAAGTTGGAGAGGCACAAACCTTTTCTGGAATGGCTAACCCGGATTATTCATGAAATGTCCCCTCCTTTTCAAGGAGGGGAATTGAAG
>JBHHVT010000284.1:0-2416 GCA_046754425.1 Nitrospinota bacterium
ATGCCTTCGAACTTTAAAGTTACAAGCCGGAGACGTGTGGTGGCGCGGGCTGTGGACAACCAAGTTTTCGTTCTTTATTGCAACTACACCGGGAAGGCTTACGATGGCGGCAGTCTTGTGGCCGATCCAGGTGGAGAGGTTGTACTGGACGCAGGGACAAAGCCAGGTGTATATATACATACTATAGACCTGGGAGAGATTGCCTACTGGCGCAATTATGAGCAGATCTTTAACCATCGCCGCCCGAAAATATACACGACATAAAACGCAAGCTATGTCTGCAAATTTTACACGGTCTCATCACCTGGCAAAGAAAATTTTCGAGCATCTTACCTTTTTGTACGGCGCCGATGCTGCCACAAAAACCTTTGCACAGTTGTCAAAAATCCTGAAGGATTCCCAACAAAAATCCTCTTATTTGGCCGCAAGGAAAGCATCGCTCAGCGAAAAAGACGCCATTTTGATCACCTATGCTGACCAGTTCCAGTCTGACGGCCGCCCTCCTTTGCAAGTGCTAAGCGAAACAGTGAGATGTCACTTAGAAGGCATCGTTAACAGCATTCATCTACTTCCTTTTTATCCCTATTCATCTGATGACGGCTTTTCGGTGATTGATTATACCCGGGTAGACCCTAAAATAGGCGACTGGAATGATCTCGCGTCGCTTGGTCAGGGTTTTCGACTGATGTTCGATGCCGTCATCAATCACGTTTCCGTTCAAAATCACTGGTTCCAGGGTTTTCTGAAAGATGAGCCTGCCTATAAGGATTACTTCATTACTGCTGATCCAAATACCGATTTGAGCAATGTCACCCGGCCGCGCACCCAGCCGCTGCTTACGCCTTTTGAAACAGCTAACGGTGCAAAACATGTCTGGACAACCTTCAGCGCCGACCAGGCGGATCTCAACTATTCAAATCCCAAAGTCTTGTTGGAGGTGCTTAAGGTATTATTGTTTTATGTACAAAAGGGCGCAGAAATTATCCGCTTGGATGCCATCGGTTACTTATGGAAAACCATTGGCACAAGCTGTATCCATTTACCTGAGACGCATCGAATCGTGCAATTGATCCGCTCTGTGCTCGATGCCGTTGCGCCAAACGTCATGCTCATCACCGAGACCAATGTGCCCCAACATGAAAATATTTCCTACTTCGGCAATGGTTGCAACGAAGCCCAGATGGTCTACAATTTCGCCCTGCCGCCTTTAATTTTGCATTCATTTTATACAGGTAATGTAGAAGCGTTAAGCCGTTGGGCGGCTAATTTGACAACACCAGGTAATAGCGCTACTTATTTCAACTTCATCGCTTCCCACGATGGATTGGGGGTCATGCCCGCTAAAGGGCTTTTAAGCGAAGTAGAAATTCAAAACCTGGTGGATAAAACAGTGGCGCATGGCGGGCTGGTGAGTTGCAAAACAAATTCAGATGGTACCCAGCGCCCATATGAGTTAAATATCACCCTTTTTGATGCCCTCTCAAGACCCAGCAGCACTGAACCCGACTCTCTAAAAATTAACCGATTTATGTCCTCTCAAGCCATCATGCTTGCCTTGAGAGGCGTACCAGGTATTTACGTGCATAGCCTGGTGGGATCATCCAATAATTCGGCAGGGGTCGCGAAGACAGGCCAAAATCGTACAATCAACCGCGAAAAATGGCGGCAGGCCAATTTAGAAGCGCGCCTGGCGAATCCAAAAACGATTGCTTCCCAGGTCTTCCGACGGTACCGGCATCTACTGCAAGTACGCTCTAGATACTCTGCTTTCCATCCTTTCGGCGAACAACAGATAATTACAGGAAATCCGGCTGTCTTTTCGCTATTACGGACATCTCCATCGGGCAATGATAAAATCTTTTGCTTACACAATGTTTCGGCGGAACCACAAGTCTTTACCGTAGATGCCGATGCGATAAATTCACCCGGGATATTACACGATTTGCTTTCGCATGAACGATTTTCGGATGAAGGTCTTCGGTGGAAAATTACGTTAGGATCTTATCAAGTGCGATGGTTGCACTTCACTTTGGATTAGTTTGATGGTTTATTAAATGCTTAGCTTAGTGGGCTTGGCCTAATTGATTAGAATTATGTTGTAATATCTTGTTTTAAACAAAAAGATGCTTAGACGTGCATAAAGACGTTGTGAATTTACCAAGAAACCTAAGGCAACTAGAAGCGATATTTAACCGTTTACCAGACGGGATCATCACCATCAGCGGTACGAAACCGAGCTTGATTTCGAATATCAATGCCGTTGCCTGCAAGATTCTTAACGTCGAAAAACAAAAGGTCCTGGGAGAAAGGATACAATCGGTATTTAAAGCGCAATACTCCCCATTGCTTCAAATCATCAAGGAAACCCTTGAACAAAACCGCTGTATTAAGAACTTCAACCTAGAACTTGAAACAG
>JBHHVT010000285.1:0-2378 GCA_046754425.1 Nitrospinota bacterium
CTCGTTAAGACCGTGAAGCGTTAGATTGGGCGCGACCTCTTCGATCTCCTCGGAAAGTTCCAGCAGCCACTCGCACTGGCCGCCCGTGGCGACCACCTTCGGAGCGCCTTCCATCTCCGATTTCATTTTTTTTACGACCGCGTCCACCATGCCGGAAAATCCATATACCGCGCCGGACTGCATGCTGGCGATCGTGTTTTTTCCTATAATGCGTTCGGGTTTTTCCATGTTCACCTGCGGGAGTTGCGCGGCCTTTTTAACGAGGAACGCCATTGACGCGTCTATACCCGGTGAGATTATGCCGCCGATGTATTCCCCCTTTTCGGAGATGGCGTCGAAGGTAATGGCCGTACCGAGGTCGACGATGATAAGCGGCCCGCCGTAAATCGCAAAACCTCCTACACCGTTCGCAACGCGGTCCGCGCCTACCTCCTTCGGGTTGTCGTAAAGGATGGAAAGTCCCGTCTTTATTCCCGGCCCCACAATAAGCGGCCGCACGTTGAAAAAACTGCTGGACAGTTCGATGTATTGCGGAGTCATCGCCGGCACGACGCTGCAGAGGATAACGCTCTTAATTACGCTTTTATCGAGTCCCGCTTCGCGAAGCAGACCGCCGATTTTTAAGGCAATCTCGTCGCCGGTATCGAGCCGGTTCGTGCTGAAGCGGAATTTTCTTTTCAGTTCGTCTCCCTTAAAGAGTCCCACTACCGTCGTCGTGTTGCCGATGTCTATCGCCAGCAGCATCTCAACTCACGCTCCCCAACAGTACGTCGCCTGTTGTTACGCGCTCGATTCCGTTACCCGTTTCCACAAGAAGTCCGCCGGTTTCATCGATCCCTATCGCTTTGCCTCGCAGCCTAGCGCCGGGCGTTACTACCGTTACGTCCCTGCCGAGAGTGCAGTTTGCGTCGATCCATAACGGGCGGATCCGCGCGAACCCCTTTTCGTTAAAAATTTCCGCCGCCTTTTCGAGTTTGTTTAAAATTGCCGCGGCCAGCGATTCCTTCTCTACATTTATTCCCTGAAGCGCGAGGCTTGCCGCCGTGTCGGCAATCTCATCGGGGAAAATTTCCTGCTCGACGTTTATCCCTATCCCGGCTAAAACTACCACTTGCTCGTGCATCTTGAGTTCGCAAAGGATGCCGCCGACTTTTTTATCTTTACTGATGATATCGTTAGGGTACTTCAGTTTAAATTCATGGCCGGTTAGGGATGTTAACGCCTGCGCGACCGCCACGCCAGCCGTAAGGGTAATCGCGCCTAACGTGTCGCCGCTTTGTTCCATAAAAAGAGCCGCTGTCATGCAAAGACATCCTTTTGAGTACCACTGCCGGTTCAATCTGCCGCGCCCGGCGGACTGCATTTCCGCAATAACGGTAGTACCGTTTTGAAGTTTACTTTCCTTAAGGAGCCTCGCCGCGTGTAAGTTGGTCGAGTCCACTTCATCAAGCAAAACGAGGTCGCGGCCCAGCCATGTGGTGTTAAGCGCGGATAGAATTTTTTCCCTGTTCAACTTTTACCCCTAGTAATCATCCGTATGAACGCCGCCCAGCCGATTACCTCACCGGCGAAAAACAGTGTCCATCTGTAATCCGGCGGCGGTTTACCCGCCTCTATAAGCGGTGCGTCAATCATGAAAGTATACAGGATGACGGCCGCGCCGATGCCAAGCAGAGCGGCGTCCGGCAGGCTTGCGGTGAGCGTTTTGCCGCGTTCTTGCTGGTAAATGATGATAATCGACGCTCCGCATAGAGACGCGCCTACAATCATCGGTGCGAGTACCGGTCCCCACCAGACGACCGGAAGCAGGAAAAGGAGGTCAGGCGTTAAAAACGATTCCGGCCATCCCATGAAAATTTTCAGCCATACGTAGTAAAAGATGTCCCACAGTCCGAACGCGTAAATGAAAAAGGCGAATTTCTGCCAGCCGTTTTTTCCCGTCATCGCTCCCGCCGCGCCCAGCATGGCAAGCGTCGCCGCTTCGCGGAACATCTCGACATTCAAAATGTCCGGGTCAAACGGTTTTAAAGGAAAGGCAAAACCGTCCGGATAAAAAAGCCGGCGCAGGTAAATAACGACGGCCGCCTCCACCAGCGCGAACGCGACGGCAAAAACGGACAGAGGTATAAAGCGGCTCACATTCATATTTTGCCACAGTCCGCTTGGCGGACAGCAAATTACGTCACCGACAATTAGCTGGCGCGGTGCAGGCAGCCACTTGGCTGGTTCAAACTTGTAGTTTGAACCATAACGTTTCAATGCGGCTTTCAGACTGGATATAAATCAAAACGGTGTGGTTCAGTCTACAAGACTGAACCAGCGCAAGGAAAGGCAAAACCGTCCGGATAAAAAAGCCGGCGCAGGTAAATAACGACGGC
>JBHHVT010000286.1:0-2357 GCA_046754425.1 Nitrospinota bacterium
ACTCAGGCCGCGCAGCCGCTTATCCAGGTTTTTTATTACCACCTGCTGCTGTCCCAACAGGTCGTCCACCAGCAGGCCGCGGCGTTCGGTTTCGGTGCCCACAATAATCACAAGTGTGTCTGATAAATTCGTATTCCCGTTCGGAACATGAAGGAGGTCGTGCATATTTAACAACGGGATAAGCTCGCCGCGGACATTTACAACTTCTCCCTTTTGAACCACGCTGCTAATCTGCTCCGGCTTTGGTTTTAACGACTCCGTGATGGCGACCGTGGGGATAATATACCTCTCCGTTCCAACCCTCACCAGCATCCCGTCCACAATTGCCATCGTAAGCGGGAGCTTTACCAAAAAGCCGGTTCCCTTACCCTCCTCAGTGCAAATTTCAACCCTGCCGTCAAGCTGTTCGATGTTCCTTTTTACAACGTCCATACCGACGCCGCGCCCTGAAATGGCGGTTGCCACTTTATTGGTTGACAGGCCAGGGTGAAAAATAAGTTCCTGTATCTCTTCTTTCGTATACTCCTTGTCCGCCTGAATCAGACCGCGTTCTATCCCTTTTTGGCGGATTTTTTCGATGTTCAACCCTCTGCCATCGTCTTTAATTTCTATAACAACATTGCCGCCCTGGTGGTATGCGCCAAGGGTTACGGTGCCGTCGGCCGTTTTACCGCTTTCCAGCCGCTCGGCCACACTGTCGATGCCGTGATCGACGGAGTTCCTCAGCAGATGGACCAATGGGTCGTTGAGCTGTTCGACAATGGTTTTATCTATCTCGGTTTGTTCACCATATATGACGAAGTTGACACGCTTGTCCGTCTTTCGCGCGAGATCTCGCACGAGACGGTTCATTTTCTGGAAGGTCTGCCTTAAAGGAATCATTCTCAGCGACATAACATGATCCTGAATGCCGTCGGTTATCTTGGCCATCTCGGCGATATCCTTGCCAAGCTGACTGTTTTCTTCTTTTAGCAGGATTTCATTTTGTGAAATTATCGATTGGGATATAACAAGCTCACCCACCAAATCCAGCAGCGTATTAAGCTTATTGGTGTCTACTTTGATCGCCGCCGACTTTAGACTCTTCTTTATAGACTGCTCGTCAAGGGCGTTGGTTACGTTTTCCTTCGTGGCGGCGCCCATCTCCACAAGCTTTTCACCTACTGGTCCGGTTTGCGTTTCCAGCGCCTCCCGCAGTTTCTCAGGCTCTACCTGTCCCTTATCGAGAAGAATCTCCCCCAGTTTAGGAACCTCTACGGCATCCGCTTCGCCGGACTCTTTAATCAATTTCCTGTCAATCAGATCGAGCACCGGCCCGATGTCGACCCGCTGAACCTCTTTTTCGAAGTTCGGCAGGTTCTTTTTCCCTTCACGGATTACGTCGTCCAATGAGGTGAGACAATTTTCCAGCACGTCTCTCGCCGTAAGAATAATGTCTATAAATTCAGCGTCCACCTTCATCAGCGATTTCCTGGCCTGATCCAAAAGGTTTTCAGCGTCGTGGCAGAGGTAGTGAATTTCGTTCATCTCCAGAAAACCCGAAGCGCCTTTCAGGCTGTGAAAGACGCGGAAAGCGGCATTGACAATATCCATATCTTCCGGATTTTCCTCCAGAGTCATTATGTATTCCTCGATATGGTTTACCTGATCGGTGGCCTCATCCAGGAACCCCTCGAAGATTTCCAGATCGTTCTCGTCTATGAGCTTGACTATTGATGGCTGGGGGCCTTTGTCCTCCGCTCCCGCTTCAACCCCATCCTTCCCGGAAGACTGTTCAGCCTCCTCCGCCACCGGCACCGTGGAAGGCTCCGCTGATATTTCAGGTGCGCCGTCGGTCGTAATATCAAATTTTTCCTTGAAAGCGTCCAGCAGGCTCCCCCGCCGTTCACCTGCGGCTCCCGCGTCCACCATCCCGTCAAGAATATCCCGGACAAGGGTGACCGCCTCATTCGCATACTCGACAGCCGCAGGGCCCGAATCCTTTGGCGCGTCGTTAAGCATGATTTTTTCGTAGACGGATGATAAGCCGGAAAAGATAACGGCCAGGTCCGGCCGTCCATCGTTTGAGAGTTGCTCTTGTATCGCGTCAACCGCCTGGCTGATTTCCACCACGTCCTTGATGTCCGCAAGGCTGTCGTCGATGGTAGTGGCGGTTAAAGCAAGTTTATCGAGTTTTTCAACTATATCTGACACTTATTGCCGAGACCTCTTCGTAGATAAGACTGTAAACCGGTATTTACTCGTTGTTTCAATATTATTTACAGGGCAGGTAAAAGTCAACCCCGTCGGCTGTGCCGACGGACAATTAGCCCGGATTATTCATGAAATGTCCCCTCCTTTTCAAGGAGGGGAATTGA
>JBHHVT010000287.1:0-2352 GCA_046754425.1 Nitrospinota bacterium
ATTTGTGTTAAAGTAAAGCTTATCCGAGACTATGTCCGGCCTTACACCAGCTTTAATAAGCCTTTCAGCAAGTCTGAAAACCTCCGGCGATGTATTATTAAAACGAAACCTGCCGGTATCGACGCTTAGGCCGACATAAATCGCCTGCGCGGAGGCATGATCCATTTCAACGTTCATCCTTTCGAATATTGAACCGATTATCTCCGCAGAAGACGATGCCGACGGCTCGATCAGATTGCTCGTGCCGTACCGCTCGTTACTCACATGGTGGTCTATGTTGAGTATTTGCGCATCCTTTTTAAGAAGTTTGACTACGTCGCCGATCCTGTCAAGATGCGGAACGTCGATGATGATTGCGTTGTCATATAAATTGTCACGTGTCATTGATTCATCGAACAACCGCACCTCTTCGATACGTTCCATAAATGAGAGTTTTTCCTGCGGTGGGTCGTGAAATACGATCAAATATTTTTTCTTTAGGCGTTTCAATAGACCGATCAGGCCTAGAATCGACCCCACACCGTCGCCGTCCGGGTTGACATGTGTAGTGATTAAAAAGTTGTCTTTTTCCTTGATGAAGTCAATGGCATTGTTTAGTTCCATTTCCGTATGCTATCACACATGGAAGTATCTTATTGTAAATTAGGGAGTATTTTAACCAGCTTATGCCGATTAAATCGCGTCTATAATTTGGGTAAGGTTTTTTTTATCGGCATCGTCCAGTTCTACTTTTTCTACTATATTTTTCGCCTCCTTTTTGAGCCGATTTTTTTCATCTGAACCGGACAGGGTTACCTTGAAAATATCCACTGCCTTGTTAATTTTTTTCATCCCCAGCCAGGCATGCGCCTGAAGCATGTCCAGATCCCTGTGCTTCATGGTCAACCCGGCGCTGTTAGCCTTATTGAATAGTGTTAAAAGGTCGCCGTACTTCCCTCTATCAAGATATAAGTTTCCTATCATTAAAAGGCGTGGGAGGTTGCGCGGATTAACCTCGGCGGCTTTTTCCAGGATTTTAATTGCCTCGTCGCCTCTATCGGTTTTCACTAGAACATCAGCCAGGTCTTTGTATGCTTTTGTATAGTCTTTATTGTAATCAATGGCCTTTCTGAAAAGCTCCTCCGCACTGGAGTAATCGTTGTTTATCATACTTATTTTTCCCATATACCGGTATGCTCTGGCTGATTCCGGTTGAATTTTCAGAAGCTCCTCCAGCTTTATTTTTGCCTCATCATACTTTTCATCGTAAAAATGTTTCTCAGCGTCCCGTAAAAGTCTTTCCTTTTCCGGAGGGTTGTAGACTTTATCCATTATGCCTTTTATTTTATTTTCGAGAGTTTTGGCGACGAACGGTTTTACGATGTAGCCGTCCACATGGTCTTCGGCCGCTTCCATAATCTCCACAGCCCAGTTTTCTGCCGTAATCATAAGAACAGCGGTGTTCATATAGATTGGGTTTTTCTTGATGAATTTCAGAACTTCAATACCGTGAACACGCGGCATATTCCAGTCCAGAATTATCAGGTGAAATTTTCTCAGTGGAACATTCTGGTACCTTTCGATCAATGAAATCGCTTCGTCACCGTCCGCGGCTTCCTCCATTTTACGGTAACCGAGTGATAGGAGCATATTTTTGATAGTGCGGCGCATATTGCGCATATCATCCGTTATAAGTATGGAAAGGTCAGTTTTTGCAGGCTGGTCCATTGTTATTGAGTGTGTACTTGGCAAGTGGTGAAAGTTCCGGAGCCGGATCCCAGCCGTTTATTCTTCAATTTTTGTAAAGTCACTTTTGGTAACGCCGCAAACAGGGCAGACCCAACTGTCGGGTATATCTTCAAAAGCTGTTCCTGGAGCAATTGCACCGTCAGGATCGCCGGCTGCCGGGTCGTAAATCCATCCGCAAGTATCACATAACCACTTTGTCATTTACAGTACCCTTTCGTTCAATAATAGTGTTTTAATCTTTTTATGACCTGTCTTTTCGGTTTTTGAGCAAGCCTGCCTAAAGCGGCAACTTTATCGCCCCGATTATTATACAATCAATATTTTTCGATGCTACTGTAAAGACATTTCGGAGACATGACACCTTATTACTATGGAAGACGGCAAAAAAAACATTACACAAACAATACGGTGTAATTATCTAAATATTACGTTTTCCACGAAATCAGAATTTCCTTAAATGACAATCGTTCCAGGTATTTGCGGGTAAGCTTTCTTTCGGTGTCGTTTTGACTAACGATTAACAATCTAATTATTTCCCATTTGTTATTCCATAACTGAAAGAGGATCATTATTTTATTAATTGTTTTTAGGTGCCTGGTTTGCGTCAATATCAACGACAGCCAC
>JBHHVT010000288.1:0-2330 GCA_046754425.1 Nitrospinota bacterium
AAGGAAAAAGAGGGGGATCTGAAAACGCCGGTAGGGTATTACCGAATTGTAGAGGTGAAGGACGGCGACACTTTACCCTCCATATACGGGCCGCGCGCATTCGTACTCAACTACCCGAACAGTTTCGATACGGCACTTGGCCGTACCGGCGGCGGAATCTGGCTTCACGGCTCCGGTAAGGGAAAAAGAACCCCGGATACGCGTGGCTGCGTGGAGCTTGATGACGATAAAATTATCGCACTCGGCGATTGGGTAGGCATCGATACTGCCGTAGCCATCTTCCCGGAAAATTTTTCCCTGCCTGTGGTTAACGGCAGATTGGAAAAGCAGTACATCTCCACCAGGTTTTTCTACGGCGACACTTCCGATTTGACATCGGGCTAAATTCGAAATTCGGGGGACGCCATACTTAATTTCCCGTGAATTAAGTATGGCGTCCCCATAAATACAATCAGCCGGAAATGCGGAAATAGATTACGTCGCCGTCCTTAACTACATACTCCTTGCCTTCGAGGCGCATTTTGCCGGCGTCTTTCGCGCCCTGTTCGCCGCCGCACGACACGTAATCGTCGTACGTGATTACCTCGGCGCGTATGAACTTTTTCATAAAATCCGTGTGTATTTTGCCCGCCGCCTCCAGCGCGGTCATTCCATCGGTAATAGTCCAGGCGCGAGCCTCTTTGGGACCGGCGGTCAAAAAGGTTATCAGCCCCAGAAGTTCGTACCCGGACTGAATAAATTTTTCTATGCCCTTGCCGAGAAGCCCCATTTCTTCTCTGTATGCTTCGCGCTCTTCCGGCGGAAGCTCCATGATTTCCTGTTCCAGCTTGGCGCTGACGGTTACAAAACTTGCGGATCGCTTTTTTGCGTAATCGCGCACAATCGCGGCCATCTCTCCTTCGGCATCTTCCGGCGTGGAAATATTGGCGACGTACATGATGGGCTTAGCCGTGAGCAATGGCAGGTCGTAAGATAGCGGAGCGTCATTAATCTCGGAAGCGGGTATCCCCTTTTGAAGAGACTCCGCAATCGTCTGCAAGTTCACTGTAATCTCCGCTTCCTTCCTGTCGCCGGATTTGGCGGCCTTCCTCAGGGAAGTCAGTTTTCGTTCGACGCTTTCCAAATCGGCAAGCATAAGTTCACTCTCCACAATTTCTATATCGCGAAGTTGGTCGACGCTTCCCATCACGTGCGATACTTCACCGGAAGCAAAACAGCGGACAACGTGCGCCACCGCGTCCACGCCGCGTATATGGCTTAAAAAACGGTTGCCCAGCCCTTCGCCGCTGCTTGCGCCCTTTACAAGTCCGGCTATATCCACGAATTCCATCTGCGTCGGAACGACGTTTTTCGCGTTCACCATCTTTGCGGCTGTTTCCAGCCGCTCATCCGGCAGCGGAACACGGCCTATATTGGGATCCACTGTGCAAAAAGGGAAGTTGCTCGCCGCGGCGCCGGCGGCGGTAAGGGCGTTAAAAAGAGTCGATTTGCCGGTGTTGGGAAGCCCTATAATCCCGCAGTTAAATCCCATCTAAAAATTATAGGCAGGCGGCGCGGCTGTGCGGGATTAAAATGCGGCCAGGTTGTCGGCCAGCGTCCTTGTTTTGGCGCGCAGCGGTTCGTTAAGCTGCGTTGCTATAACCGACAAAACGGCGGACTGGGATTTCAATTGTGAACTGAACGTCATATCCTTAACCCTGTCAATCTGCTGGTTCGTACCGGCTAAATCCTTCTGAAGATCCAGCAGCTGGCCGCGATTATTGGTCACTGTCTGATCCAGCCTGTTCATCGAGGCCTGAAGATCGGTCGACAGTTTCTCCACGCGCGCCATACTGGAGTTCAGACCGCTGTATAAGAAACCGGCGGCCGCCAGTGCAGCGACGCTGATTACCATCGCCACGATTGCCGCAACACTCGACCTTTCTTTTTTAGGCGGCAACGGCTGTTTTTTCACGCTCTTTTTTTGCTCGGCTGATGCGGCGGCTGTCTTTGTTTCCTGTTTTTTTGTTTCGGCGGGTTTTGCGGCCGGCGCCTTCTTTTCAGCCATTACCGGCTTTAGCGTCGGCTCCCTGGCGGCGGCGAGATTTGAGGCGGAGGGCTTGCCGAAAAGGTGCGATACCTTCGCGCCCCCGCTCTCCGGTTTGCCGGATTTGGCGCTCCCTTCCAATATTTGAGGATCTACATAAGTAATTGCGGAAACCTTTTTCAACCCCTTTTTGTGAAGCATCTCCATGACTTCGTGGTTGGAAAGCCCCTTGTTTTTTGCCAGCTCGTAAACCCGTATCTTCTTCATGAGTCCGCATTTTATTCCACCGCCCTGCGAAATACAA
>JBHHVT010000289.1:0-2314 GCA_046754425.1 Nitrospinota bacterium
CAAGGAGGGGAATTGAAGGGGTGGTTTTCCTTTTTGTTTTAACCCTTCCGCCGCCTGCGTTGTAAAACGCCAGCAGTTGGTCCAGATCGTCGAAAACTCCGTTATGCATGTATGGCCAGGTCTGCTCCACGTGGCGCAGTGTAGGCGTCTTGAATTTGCCGATGTCTTCCTTAACTGACCGGCCTGGAGTTTCAATTTTACAGTATTTAACCATCGCTTTGCGGTTATTTTAGCCTTCACTGCCCGCGCTGCTTTCTATAAATCGGCTGACGGCCCCGTAGTAACGGGCGGGGTTAACGGCGAACAGGTCGGTATGTCCCGCGCCCTTTACGCTCAAAAACTCCTTCGGTTCGCCCGCCTCCTTAAACAGCATCTCGGAATGGTGGTGGGGTATCGTGGCGTCCTCCGTGCCGTGTATCAGTAAAACAGGCCTGCCGAGTTTTTTAATCTCTCTGGCATTGTCCAGTTCCGACGAGGTGATTGCCCATAGCGGCAGGTGTGGATAAAATTCTCTTGCGATCTGTTTTACGGAAAAAAATGTCCCTTCCAGTATCACAGCCCCGCACTCCACACTGTTGGCAAGGCGCAGAACGGCCGCCCCGCCCAGCGACTGCCCCAGCAACACGATGTTCGCGGGATTGATAGAACGGGTTTTCGTCAGGTAGTCGTAAGCCGCGAAGCTGTCCTCGATGAAACTTTTCCTGGTAGGCCGGCCGCCGCTTTTGCCGAACCCCCGGTAATCGAAAATGAAGACGTCGTACCCGCTTTCAACGTATCCATTGATGACCGGGAGCCGGTCGGCGATATTGCCCGCGTTGCCGTGAGCGTAAAAAATAAGCCTGTCGCCCGGATTGGACTTAAAGTACCACGCGTGGATTTTATTATCGTTCCCGTCCGCGGATATCCAAACCTCTTCGGGTTCGAGATCGAATTGAGCCGGTGTCAGCCGGTGTTCCCTCACGGGGGCGAACATCCTGCTGTTTTCCATCCACCTGACAAAAATAAGCATGAAGATGGAAATAAGAAAAACAAGGATCAGCGCTACAACAATTAAATACATCTGTCGTTCCATTATAGATATATATGGCTCATAACAGGCGTGTCGCCTGTGGGACAAAACCAGGGAGCACGCAGAGTAAGAAGGGGGGCAGCGCTCTTGCCTGTGTTACGCGATTATCCTGTTTTGTTTTTTTTCTTGTTTTTATTTTCAACCGGCGCTAACGGCAGTGTAAGGGTTACCTTTGTTCCGTGTCCCGGTCCCTTGCTTTCGATTGATATATCGCCGCCCATTGCCAAAACCAGTTTTTTCGCCAGTGTAAGTCCCAGGCCGCCGCCGCCGTACTGGCGCCCTTCCGCCTGTACGAACGGTTTGAATACCTCTTTCAGCTTGTCCGGTTCTATACCTATACCGGTGTCGATTATCTCCAGCGTCCTCATGTTGTCTTTATCGGGAACCCGGCATGTGACGCGGACGGACCCTTTTTCGGTAAACTTTATCGCGTTGTTTACCAGGTTCACCAGCAGTTCTCTCAGCCTGTCGGGGTCGCAGTAAACCATCCGGTTATCTTTTTCGCGGTCGCAGGTAAACGTCAGTTCCAGCCCTTTCTCCTCCGCCTGTATCCATGTTATCTGACGGACCAGTTCGAGCAGATCGTCGATCCGGACGGACCGCATATTCATCTTCAGCTTGCCGCTTTCTATAACGCTCAGGTCCAGCAGATGCTCTATCAAGCCCCTCAAGTGAACGGAGCTGTTGTAAACGTTTTTAAGAAATTCCTTTTCCTGTTCCGGGCTTTCGCATGTGCCGGAGACGATAAGTTTCAGCATCGATATCATACTGGTAAGCGGATTTCGCAGTTCGTGGTTCGTCGTGGCCACGAACCTGGTTTTGGCCTCGTTGGCTTTTTCGGCAACCTGTTTAGCCTCTATCAGCGCCTCCTCCGCCCGCTTGCGCTCCGTGACGTCGCGGATACTGGACTGAACTACCCGCCTGCCTTCGTATTCGACCATGCTCGACGTTACTTCCACCGGAACTTCAACGCCGTCTTTTCTGGCAATAGCTCCCTCGAAAAGAGAGCCTGATCCCTTTTCAATTACGTTCTTGAACGAATTAAAGGCTTTTTCGGCTACGCTTTTCGGCAAGAAGGTCTGAAATTTTTTTCCTATCAACTCTTCCTTCGTATAGCCGGTCAGCTTTTCCATCTGTCCGTTCACTTCCAGCGTCGTCCCGTCAATAGCGCATAAACCGATAGCGTCGGACGCATTGTCCATCAACGTTCTGTATTTTGCTTCGGACGCAATCAACTCATCTTCA
>JBHHVT010000290.1:0-2302 GCA_046754425.1 Nitrospinota bacterium
CTTCAATTCCCCTCCTTGAAAAGGAGGGGACATTTCATGAATAATCCGGGCTAGCAGGTTAGCCGTGAACGACGCGAAGCGGTTCTGTGTATTCCCTGTCGGTATCGACCAGGTCGACTGACAGAATTTTTGATATGCCCGGCTCCTGCATGGAAATTCCATAAAGCCTGTCGGCAAAAGCCATCGTCTTCTGGTTGTGGGTTATTACCAGAAATTGTGTGTTGCCTGAATATTCCCGTAGTATATCCTTGAACCGCACGATATTTGATTCGTCCAACGGCGCGTCAACTTCATCAAGCAGACAGAAAGGGGAAGGCTTTACCATGAATACGGAAAAAAGTATTGATATTGCCGTCATCGCCTTTTCTCCGGCACTTAGGAGATTTATGTTCTGTTTTCGTTTTCCGGGCGGTTGTACATATATCTCTATGCCGCTTTCCAGCATATTTTTTTCGTCCGTCAGTATCATGTCGGCCTGACCGCCGTTGAAAAGTTTTGAAAATATCTGCCTGAAGTTTTCGCGCACCAGCACAAAGGTTTCTTCAAACATGGAGCGAGTGGTGCGGTTGAGTTTGTCTATAACCTTTTTAATATCGTTTATTGATTCCAGCAGATCGTCGCGCTGTGCGGTGAGGAACGTAAGCCTTTCATCCACGTTGTTATATTCTTCTATCGCGGTCATGTTCACGTCACCGATTTTTGCAATCGCTTCCCTTAACTCGGCCAGACGCGCGGCGGCCTCTTCCGCTTTAATATCGGTGATGTCGCAGTTTTCCATCTCTTCCCTGCTTACTCCTTGTTCCCGCGCTTTTTCGATAAGAGAGGAAAGCCGCACCGCCGTCTCCGACTCTTTTAAGCGCGCCTGGTTGATGGATTCTTTTGTAATATCCATGGTCCCGAGCGCTTCCTTGAGAGCGTCCTCCTTTTGGGCCATTTCGCTTTGCAACTCCACCAGGTCAGCCGTAATCAGTGCAAGCTGTGATGAGATGTTTTCACGTCGTTCGAGGCCCTGGTGTATCTCGTCCTTCAGGCGGATAATTTCAGCTTCCAGTTCGCTCTTTCGATCGGCGTTCGAAGCGATGTCCTCCGCGAGCCTTTTGAGACGTCCGGCAATCTCTTCCATGCCTTCTTCAATTCTCTGCTGTTCGGCAAACGCCATATTTTCTTCGTGTTTGATGGATGTTAATTCGACCTCATGCGCGTGGACGGCTTGCTGAAGTTTGGCAAGTTCATCGCCCGCCGCCTGATGTCCTTGGCGCGTCGATTCCAGCTTTTCTTCCAGTTCGGACTTATCAAACGCCAGGTTTTCAATCGATTTCTCCAATTCGGAAATATCGTTTTGAAGAGTTTCCTTTTCGATCTCCATAGCCTGCGCCTCTGCCCTGAATGTTTCAAGACGGGATTCGTGCCGCTTGAGCTCGCTGTTTAGAGATTCCATCTCTTTTTTCTCACTGACAAGCGCCAGCTCTTCTTCCTTGGCGGCGGCTTTTTTGGCCTCAAGGCCGCTTTCCAGCTCTTTGAGGTTATCTGAAATCCTTTCCTGCTCGTTACCCGCCACTTCAAGCCGGCGTTCGCATTCCGCAAGGGAAGCGGTGAGCTGGTCTATCATTCGCTTTCGTTCCAGCAGCCCGACGCCGGATTTTGCGGCCGAACCGCCGGAGATTACGCCCGAACGGTCCACGATATCGCCGCGCAGGGTTACGTATGTAAACCCGTTTTGCGGGCGAAGCCGGAGCGCGGTTTCGATATCCTTAACAAAAACCACGTTCATCAAAAGCCTTTGCATCAAGGGCCGCATCTCTTCGGAGGTTTCCACCAGCTCGGAAGCGAGACCCAGGACGTCCTCGTTGTTTTCCGGCACGGATTGCGGCATCGGATCGACCGTTTCCATTGGTAAAAACGTTCCCCTGCCCAGGTCGTCGCCGCGCAAAATCTCTATGGCTGTCGCCGCGTCAGCCGGACTGTTTATTAAAAGCGCCTGAAGCCTGTCACCCAGGAATGTCTCCACTCCTGCTTCGTACTGAGGGGGGACTTTGATTTTATCAACCAGACTTCCCCGCATCAGTTTGGCGATTTCCAGGTTGTTTTCTTTTTTCTCAAGCAGTGCGCGAGTTCCTTTTTGATATCCTTCATGCGATTTTTCTATATCTTTAAGGGATTCCAGACGGGCTCTGATTTTGGCCGTTTCGGTTTTAAGGTTCGTAACGGATTCCATGTTGCCGCTTTTAGCGCTTTCCGTATTCCGTTTTTGTTCCGCAAGAGTGTCGAGTTCGGCTGTCGCCGTTTCGTATCTTTTTTGATG
>JBHHVT010000291.1:0-2284 GCA_046754425.1 Nitrospinota bacterium
CTACCGAATCGAATTTAAAAAGGTCCGCAATATCATAAACAAAGGAAAGTGGTTTCCCTGTATGAATGAAGCCCACTGCCGGAGCATAACCGGCGGCAAGTATTGCCGCCTCGGTGATTCCGTACAGACATGCGTTTGCGGAACTTAAACAACGGTTGGAAATATCTCCGCTGGCCCAGCTTTTAGGATCGTACCTTCGTCCTTTCCATGGAACTTTGTAACGCCTTGCCATAAGCTCGTACATCTTTTTTACTCTTGCGCCCTCGATACCACGAAGCTGCTCAACGCTGCGGCGTGACGGGGCTTCCTCACCAAAACGCATTGAATACATCTTACGCACCACTTTAAGACGCGCATCATCGTCCATCGCAAGTTTTGCCTGATACAACAGTCGATCGGAACGGGCGCCGCCGGGCTGACCGGAAGCATACAACCGAACGCCCGCCTCGCCAACCCATACCAGCAGACAGCCTACCCTGGACGCAAGAGTTACGGCGTTATGAGATACGCGCGTGCCCGGTTCCAGCATCAAGCAGGCAACGCCTCCTACGGGGATGTGAGTTCTAACGCCGTTTTTGTCCACTACCACAAAGGCGCCGTCCAGGACGTCGAGTTGTCCTTTTTCCACAAACAAAATGGAAAAACGGTCTTTGATCGGGATGGGCTTTAAGTTGGGTAGATCGTTCATGCTGGGCGGACCAGCATCAAGCCGCAGCCGAAACTTTTTGCGGGGCCGATGCCATGATAAAGCGTTCGCAAAAAGAGGCCAGGATCGATTACTGTGAGGAGCCCTTCAAAATCGAGCGTGCTGTAACGGACTTCACCTGTTTTTTTATAAAAACGTTTTTGATCATAACCGTCAACTCGAACTTGCCGTTCATCCAGGCTGAAACCATTTTTTTCCGCGCGCGAATTTAGCCACTCATATCCGGTTTTTTGCATAAGCTCAAGCATCGACGGGAAGTCTTCCTTCTTAACGCCCTGTTCTTTTAATTTATGTTTAGCGTCCATCACCACGTCATGGCGTTTTCGTTTTTTGGTGTCGCCAATCTTTTCCGTCCGTACAGGATTGGCGGTAAGGGAAAACGAAAGCCGCATACCGTCGTTAAGCTTCGGCGTGTACTTTTTGAAATCAATCTCCCACAGTCCATCACTATCTTCAGGAACATTTTCCGAGACGGCATAAAACAGAGGCCATCCGTTGACGCGCTGCCGCCTGTAAATGAAGTTACGGTTTTGATCCTTTGTCTTGCCAAAAAGTTTCCAGAGATATTTATGATATTCATAATCGCCGCCGCCACGCATGGCGGCACGGTTTTTAATATCCAGCCCGCTTTTTCTCAACTGTATTTTGCTGAAATACATCTTCAACCTCCCTCGTCCCCTCCACTGTAATGTTCATGTCTGTCTGCAAACTGCCAACGTCTCCGGCTGGTCGGCAGATCGCGCCTTGTGAAGGTCTGCATCGGCTCCAGCCCCGCATCCGGATGAGAGTCCCAGTAATACCGCTTTGTTTTTAGCATTTTCAATCCATTCAAGAACTCATCGTGAAATTCAGCGGCATCAAACGCCGCCTTGATGTTCTGTGCGGGTTTTATTTGCGGCTCCAGCTGCAAAGACGGCGGGCACGCTTTCCGTCCCAGATATAAAACAAAGCCCGGTGTTTTAAGCGCCTGCTCAAAATCGCCCAGCGAAAATGGCCGCGCCGTTTTATCGCGCACCCACAGACAGACGGTATACAGCGCGTCGCAGTAGTAGTCGCGGCTTGAGAGAATGGTGCCTGATACTTTTGGATAATCAAGTTGGTAGCGTTTTAAGGCGTTCAGTTCATCTCTACGAGTTGCGCCTGGATGATTTTTTAAAGCCGCCTCTGGCGGAACCTGGATGGTGTGGTAATCCCGCATAAGATTTCCCGCCGCGTCGATACGAACCGCAAAGCCGTAGCATTGGGCCATTTCACGCTGAACTGCTTCGTCTTCCCGCCGAACGCCCTTCGCCGCCGCCAGCAAACCCAGCACGGCGGATTTGGACGGGTGCGCGAAAGATGGGCGGTACTCGCCCACGGCGATATCCCCCCATGACGCCATCGCGCCGTATAGACGAAACAGCAAAAACTCCTGCATGGCTAACTCGTTGCGCAGTCGATAATTTCTTTCAGACTGCCTTTGCCTGTGTGAACGTTCATTACGCACTCTTCATCCCAGCATTTGCCGTATGCGGAGTCCATTTTGTCGCGCGTATCCTCTAATCGACTAACAGAATCCTCGAACATATCTTTTGCATT
>JBHHVT010000292.1:0-2274 GCA_046754425.1 Nitrospinota bacterium
TTCAATTCCCCTCCTTGAAAAGGAGGGGACATTTCATGAATAATCCGGGTTAAAAAAGGAGTTCTTACCGTGACCGTTCCCAAACTTCCGGAGGCGCAAAAGGAAGTAAAAAAGATTGCGGTAAAAGCCGAATAACCGATTGCCTCAGGTGGCCGGTTCGGAATCTGCCGGCCACCGGGGAAGTTTGCGACAGTAACATCCTTTTACTTTCATGGTGGGTTCCTTGCACCATGAAGGCGGCATCCCCTTTGAGATCCTTCGACAAGCTCAAGACAGGCTTGTATTTAGTCGTCCCTGAAAAAGTGTTTATGGCCTATAAATAAAGGGTGAAGCGGGTTTTTAATGGGTATGTATCTGCAAGAAAAATGAAGAAACAATCGAAAACCCGGTTATTTCCGCAAGGCTTGTGCAACAGTTCCTCCCCTCCTCGGTTTACGAGGAGGGGCTTTGGGGTGGTGTCCTTTATTGATTTTCAAGGGAGAACCCCTCCGACGCTGCGCGCCACCTCCCCTTGTGCTTATCGCAAGGGGAGGATTTTTTTAAATATCGACTTTTTCAGGTTCGACTATTTACAGTTTGGACAACAGTTCGTTATAGATTGAAATCCACGCTGGAGCCCTTGCCCTGTTCGGCCACGAATTTTTGAAGCATGGCCGAGTGGCGTTTTACGGATTTGCGGAGTTCCTTCTGGTGTCCTTCCCTGACAGTCTCTTTGCCGGATTTAATGCGGCCGCTGCTGAGGTCCGCCATCGCCTTTTTGGAGTTGGTCCTGACCTGTGTCTGGAGTGCCGTATTTACCGCATTCGCCATATGTTCTCCTTGTTTTAATTTACCGCCGCCGTCCCTGCCAAGTCAATCGCTGAATATGCCGTATAAGTCAGTCGACCTAAACGCCAAGAAGGCTCACGGCAAAACCGAAAACTATGAAAGCAATCTTCTTTGCGCTGCCGAATTGGTCCCTTTCGTGAATATGGCGGAACAGGTCGCCGCCGGCTATTGCAAGAAAATTACCGGCGGAAATACCGAGTGCCCAACCCATCCACGTCTGACCGCCTTGAAGGAGAAAGAGCTTTGTCGTAATTGCACCTACAGGGGCCGCCAGCGCGAATATAAATATCAGTACCGTAATCCTTCCCCGCTCCATTCCGGACGCAAGCAGCAAAAACGAAAGCGCCACCGCGGCGGGTATCTTATGAAACGTAACCGCGGCGGCAACTATATTTATCGCATCCGGGAGCCGATAGGCCGCCCCGATACTGATTCCGTCCACCATCGCATGAAAAGAAATCCCTATGAAAGCCAGAATACCCAGCTTATGAAAATCGCAGTCCTCCTCTTCGCATGGATGTGTCATCATGAATTTTTGCGGTAAATAGAAAATGGCAAACCCCAAAAGAAGGGGCCAACCGGTCTGCGGCCCCACGATCTTCATCGACTCCGGCAGCAGGTGAAAAAGGGCGCTGCCTGTTAGAAGACCAGCCGCAAAGGCAACCGCCGGAGAAAGAAGCTCTCTGCTACGGGGAAGCAACAACGGAAGAATCCCGCAGGCAAGTGTAATTAAAAAAATAGCAAGCAGATATGAACTTAGATTCATTAACATACCTTATACCGAATGTTTGACTGGGAGAAGCCGGGAATTTTCACTGCGGTGTTTTCGTTCAAAGCCTTTACCGTAATGAGGTTTATTTACCGCACTATTTTGCACATTTGGTAGACATATTTCGTTATTATACAAATAGATATATTCTGGCATGCGACTTGCTCGTAATGTAGGTAGATTCTACAAAGAAAAATTAACAGTTAATAAGCGACAAACAAAGGAGCGGCAGATGAAAACACGGGAAGGTATCCTGAACATATACGAAGTTTTTGCCCTGCCGTTTGGAATAACGGTTCTGGGCGGTATTGCTTATATTTACAGCATAATCATACAAGCTGGAACACCCTGACCATATAGATTTTACCTCCTAAGTTAATTTAGACGGGCGGGATTCCCCCGCACACTCCCATTGCACCCGCCCGTCACTCCCTCTTCTCCAGTCAAACCAAACACAGCCGTCGGTTGACGCAATACGTGTATACCGTATTAAATAACGCGGTATGTATCCGGGTGAAGTTTCAGTTATCGGTGCGGGCGCGTGGGGAACGGCAATCGCCCAGCATATCGCCGGGAACTCCGTTAACGTCCTGGTCTGGGCGTATGAAAAGGAAGTGGTAAAAGAGATAAACGATCGCCATACGAACAGCGTCTTTTTGCCTGGGTTCAAACTTAAC
>JBHHVT010000293.1:0-2272 GCA_046754425.1 Nitrospinota bacterium
CCGATAATGGTATGATGAAACTCTGTTTTAATACTTTTTTCTTTCATTTCATTTATCAATTCTTCCGTAATATTTGTAAGAGCGTTTCCGAATCGGTCGAAACCGATTACTTGTCCCGATATGGCATCGTCTTCCAAAACCGGTTCCGGTATGTATAAGCGCTCCGGTTTACCGATATCAGGGCCGAACTTGCCTATATCCGTCCGTGTAAGGTGCGCGGCCACCGGCGCAAAAATATCGCGCCCGTGAAAAGTGGCGCTGACGGGCCTGCTAAAATATTTTGGATTTTCAATCTTGACCGCCCTTTCAATATCCGAATCCAGCCTTGAAAACAGGCCGTTATTCGGCCCCACATAGAAATACCGCTCAGTCTGTATAATTATCCCTTCCCTTTTAGAGCCGACTCCCGGATCAACAACAACAACGTGCACCGTTCCCTTTGGGAAGTAGTTCCTGAAACGGCTGACGCAAAGGGCGGCCTGCATTGTGTCATACGGCGTGATGGAATGTGTAACATCGATGAAATTCAGCTCGGGACGTATGGAGAGCATCACGCCCTTCATTATCGCGGCAAAAGGGTCGCGACTGCCGAAATCGGTCGTCAGTGTGACTATGCCGCTCACGCCGCTTCGCCGGTCGCACCGGTTACGCAATTTTCGGTAAGGCCTGTTATCGCAACATTTACGAGTTCGCCTTTGAGGCGCGGATCGCCGCGAAACTCCACATCCACAAAGTTATCGCTCTTTCCTTTTAAAAGCGTACCGCTGTTTTCCCGCTTCTCTACAAGAACTTTTAGTGTCGATCCGACGAGCGATTTCCTGTACTCCAGGTTTTTATCCTCCGCGACAGTTTTGAGTCTTTGCGCCCTCTCCTTTTTAACCTGCATCGGCAACTCATCCGCCATGACAAAAGCGGAGGTTTTATCTCTTGGCGAGTATGTAAAAACGTGCGAGTAGCTAAACGGCAGGTTCAAAAGCATCTCCATTGTCCCACGGAAATCCTCCTCGGTCTCACCCGGGAAGCCGGTCATCAGATCGCATCCGAGTGCGATACCGGGCATCCTTATCGCTATCTCCTCGATTTTTTTCCGGTATTGCGCCGCGCTGTATGGACGCTTCATCTTTTTTAGAACCGCGTCGCTTCCGCTTTGCATCGGTATATGCAGATGCCTGCAGATGTTCGACGAGTCGGCAATTACGGAAATCGTTTCATTGTCAATCTCGTTCGGGTTAATGGAACTCATCCTGAACCGCGCTCCATCCTTGCTGCTCAACTGCGCCAGCAATGCCGCAAGCGAACCGTCTTCATTTAAGTCATTACCGTATGCGCCGACGTTTATACCGGTGAGGACGATCTCCCGCGCGCCGCCCGCTATGAGGTCGTCCACCCTGCTCAGCACAAACTCCATCGAGGCCGAACGGCTTTTACCGCGCACAAGACGCACGACGCAAAAACTGCAAGTCTCGTCGCATCCGTTTTGAATTTTCAGGTAGGCCGCCGTGCGGTCCGGCATTTTGCCGGTCTCGATCTCCTTGAACAATTCGGCATTTTGAACTTCGCCCGTAAAAACGTTTTCGGAAGATTCCAGACGGTCGTTTACACGGAACTTCTCCTCGTTGCCGAGCACCAGCGATACCCCTTCCATTGATTTAACCGCTTCGGGGTCCAGTTCCGGCCAACAGCCTGCCACCACTATGGAGGCGGAAGGGTTTTCGCGCACGGCTCGACGCACGGCCCTGCGGCTTTTCGCTTCCGAACTTTTGGTAACCGCGCATGAATTTATCACGACGATATTTTTGCCGCCGCCTTTTGGCAGGCGCGATTCTATCTCCGCCGATTCGAACCTGTTAAACCTGCAACCGCAGGTAATCACTTTCGTTTTGCCGTTCATGTATGAAATTATGTTTTCCGCCGCTTACTATGTCAATCACCATGGATTTTACCTCAAAGGACGCAGAGAAAAGACATTGCTTAAATGAAACACGGACGCACTGTAGGGGCGGGTTTGAAAACAATTCCGAAATCGGTAATGCCGAGTTTCAGTGAGCGAAGCGAAGCTCAACCGTCATTACAAAACCTCCCCTGCTTTGGTAGTACAGCCGCCCTCGGCTGTACAAGTCAACAGGCGAGGCGCCTGTTGTACCAAGCTCGGCTGTATTGTCTTAAGCGTCACGCGATGGCGCGCGACTGCCACTAGTGTTGTGTCCCGGAAATAGCAGTAAACGACCACCGGCTGTAAGCCGGTGGCTTTAAAGACCGTCAATTGGAAATT
>JBHHVT010000294.1:0-2225 GCA_046754425.1 Nitrospinota bacterium
TTCAATTCCCCTCCTTGAAAAGGAGGGGACATTTCATGAATAATCCGGGCTAGTGCGTTTAATTGCCGAAGACTCCTTAATGTATTGGTGTATCGAACGCCGCTGAGTTCAGCCAGAAGTGGGTCAGGATGCTGAGCGCGTATCCCAGCGCGATTGCCCACGTCCATTTGATGTGTCCGAAAAATGTGTACCGCCCCTTCGCGGCGCCCATAAGCGCCACCCCGGCGGCGCTGCCTATCGACAGCAGGCTTCCGCCGACGCCGGCGGTCATCGTAACAAGAAGCCACTGTCCCTGCGACATGTCGGGATTCATCGTCAGTACGGCGAACATAACGGGAATGTTGTCCAGTATCGCGGAAAGGAGACCCACCATCGTGTTGGCGAAAGTCGGTCCCATTCCGACGTAGGCCACTTCGGACAGCAGCGCGAGGTAGCCGATAAAACCGAGTCCGCCCACGCAAAGTATCACGCCGTAGAAAAACAGCAGCGTATCCCATTCTGCTTTGGAGACCTTGTTGAAGATATCGAACTTTCCGGTTTCAGGCACCCATTCGTCGCCGGGCCGCAACTCTTTCCTTTCGCCTTTTCTTTCCGCGTCCGCTTTACCATGCGTCGTTTTAAGGTAATAACCGAAAATTTTCAAAAAGGCGAGGCCTGTCATCATGCCGGCCATCGGCGGCAGATGCAGGAACTGATGGAAACTTACCGCGGTGATAATGGTAAGTAAAAATAAAAGCATAATCCGCTTCGCGCCTCGCCTCATGACGATGATTTCGCCTGATGCCGCCGGCTTTTCGTCTGGTACCGCAAAATGCATGATGGCCGCGGGCACCGTAAAATTCACTACGGATGGAACGAACAGTTTGAAGAATGTGAGAAAACCCACTATCCCTTTCTGCCAGACCATGAGAGTGGTAATGTCGCCAAAGGGACTGAAGGCCCCGCCGGCGTTTGCGGCGACAACTATGTTTATGCACGCCAGTCCCACGAACTTCGGGCTGTTGACGCCTACCGCCATGACGACAGCGCACATCAAAAGGGCCGTGGTGAGGTTATCGGCAACCGGCGATATGAAAAACGCCAGTAGGCCGGTTATCCAAAAGAGCTTGCGGTAGCCGAACCCTCTTGCGATCAGCCAGACGCGAAGCCACGCGAAGATAAGCCGTTCATGCATGGCGTTTATGTAGGTCATGGCGACCAGGAGAAAGAGAAAGAGTTCCGCATACTCAAGTATGTTGTGTCGTATAGCAACTTCCGCCGCGTGGGGAAGGCCGTGATTGTTGTAGGCGATTGCGATAAAAATCCAGACGATACCGGAGGCTAGCACTACCGGTTTGCTTTTTCTCAGGTGCGTGAACTCCTCCGCCATCACGAAACCATAAGCAAGGATGAATACTATAAGTGAACCGTATCCGGCCCAGTGCGCCGTAAGGTTCAGGCTTTCAGAGTGTTCGCCCGCGGAAGCGAAAACGTTGACCGGCAAGGCTGTAAAAAAAAGTGCCGCAAACAACGCTCTATTCATAAAAAACCCTTATTTATTAACGACAAGTATCAATGAGTGTCATCAGTAAAAGTGCACAGGTTAATGCAAATTAACAGAAAAAGTAACCTTTAGGGTCAAATTTCCAAAAAAATAAATCCAGCGGCCGTGTCGTCTTTTTATCAGCGGTTGCGCCTCCTGTAATGCCGGGTTGCATGATATGTAGACTGATAGTATTATTAACCGTAAAGCAGGTTCACAAAATGTTGACAGACTTACCGAAAATCGGCATTTAAACGGGGTTCAATATGCACAATCGCAGAAGCGATGAAAGAAACGACGTTAAAGAACTGGTGGAATTTACATTTTCTCTCAATAATAAGATTAGGGAAGCCGTGATACTGGACATGTCTCGAAATGGAGCCCGGATAATGTATGTTGGAAATCCCGTCAGGGAAGAAAATCCGACTTTCGGGCTGGATGTCGACAAACTGGATATACACAGGCAGTCAGAAATCGCCTGGTTTAAAAGCCTGATGAGCGGTGTAACAATAGCAGGCCTGCGATACCTCTAATCGGCACAAGAACCTTTTGCCACTCTTTACGAAACCCGCAAGCAGGGATAAAATACGCCAAAAACCAAGTATAAGGAGATTTCCGAATGGCACTGACCCCTTCGACAATGATTTTGGAACCGGGCAGCAAGGCGCCCGACTTCAGCCTTAAGGATACCGAGGGCAATACG
>JBHHVT010000295.1:0-2220 GCA_046754425.1 Nitrospinota bacterium
TCCCAAAAGTCAGATACTTGATCCTCCTCCCATGAGAATGGTCTTTGATACCTAGGGATACGGAATTTGCTTTCAGGTGTAAATAACACTTCACCTAACAGTTGATCGCGGGCTTCAAACTCTTTAACCATGAAAACTCCCTTGTTACAATGTCGGTCATTCTAGCAAAATTATGATTTTGGAGCATGAAGTTTCTGCGGTCTATGCCACTATAAAGGGGACGTTACCCTTTTTTATAAACCCTTCCACAGAGCCTGCCGAAGGGTTCAGTGTGACAAATCAAAACGGGATTGTGGGAGTCACGCGCCTTCGCGTGACCCTTTATTTTCAAATCTTCCGTCACGTGTGGGCACGTGACTGGCACAACGAAAACTCAAGCGGATCTACGCCGTTTCCTTTACCCCGCTTTTTTCGCGGGAAAGTTCGCGCGCCATTTTATTCAGCTTCGCGAGGTCGGTTTTGCCGGTGCCGAGCGTCGGCAATTCGTCTATCTTGAAACAGCAGTCGCGCCTGGGCAGCCACAGTTTCGGCAAGTCGGTTTGCGCGAGCTTTTCGCAAATCTCATCCGGCTCCACGCCCGGCTTGGCGTAAAGCACAATAAGCCGTTCGCCCTTTTTATCATCCGGCACGCCGGTTACCGCACAGCAGTCTTCGTCCAGCAGTTCGTTAATCGCGTCTTCCACTTTCATGTGCGGCACCATCTCGCCGGCGATTTTTGAAAAACGCGAAAGCCTGTCGGTAATCGTAATAAAACCGTCTTCGTCGATTTTCGCGATGTCGCCGGTAACGTACCATTCGCCGCGAAAAACCCGCGCGGTAAGTTCCGGGTTGTTTAGATAACCGACCATCCTGTTTTTGCCCTTAACGAGCAGGAGGCCTTCTTCACCGGGCGGCAGATCATCACCGCTTTCCCTGTCCACAACCTTTGCTTCCACACCGGGCAGCGGCCTGCCGACCGTGCCTCGCTTGCACCGATTTTCGGTATGCAGGCTGGTTACGGCGACGCCGGGAGCCATCTCCGTGGCGCCGTAGCCTTCCATAAGGTCGAGCGAAAACTTCTCCTTGAACGCCCTTGCCACACCCTCGCGCAGTTTCTCCGCTCCGGATAGCGCGATACGCAGCGATGAAAACTCCCCGCTCGCGCATTTGCGTGCATAGCCCGCGTAAAACGTCGGCGTGGAGACGATAATGGTCGCTTTGTATTTATCGACCATTTCGCCGATGATTTTCGAATCCATCGGCTTTGGGTGATAGACGGCGCTGAAACCGATTATGAGCGGAATCCAGACGGTAGCCGTCAACCCGAATGAGTGGAACAGCGGAAGCACGCCCATCATGCGGTCGTTTTCCGTAAAGTGATATACCTCGGTTATCCCTTCTATGTTGGCCATGATATTGCCGTGCGAAAGCATGATTCCCTTCGGCATGCCGGTACTGCCGCTTGAAAAGATAACGGTCGCAAGTTCGTCCGGCTTGTGGTTTTTGCACCTGTCGAGACCAAGCAGGGTATCGGGCCGTAAAAACCTGGTCTCAATAGCCATCAACAGTTTGCTGAAGCCGGAGACTTTCGGCAAGAGGTCTTCGAGGAAAACCATCCCCTTCATTTCGGGCAGATTCGCCTTTTCCAAAAACGCGCGGGAGGTGAGTATCGCTCTTATATCGCACTGTTCGATGGCGGCGTTCATCGCCTCCGCGCCGGCGGTGAAGTTCAGGTTCACCGGTACCTTGCCGGTAAGAGAAACGGCTATGTTGCACAGCACGCCCCCGACAGTCGGCGGCATCATGATTCCGACCATCCGGTCCTTCGGGCATAATTCGCGCACGAACCGCGCGAGGATGCGGCTTCCTATCAGCGCCTTGCCGTACGTCAACTCCTTACCGGTGGAGTCCGCCATCGCAAATTCGGACCATCTCCGCTTTGCAACGCGAAGGAACCTCAACGGCAGCGATTCCGGTAGTTTTTTCATCTTTTACTCCCCCAACACACAAGTGTAACCAAAATATCCCCTTGAATAAACACCACCCGCTTGCAACGGGAGGCAAGTTGCGCCGGAGGCGTGATTACGAAGTTTACCTGTCAATATGGCAGCTTCGCCGCTAATTGTGCGCCCGCACAGCGGGCTAGAAGTAGAAGGTTAGCGTAAAGCGTGCGTAATCGTCGTTGCGCAGTTGATATAAAATATCGTCTTCATCGGGATCGATAAAGAGATACGCTTCCAG
>JBHHVT010000296.1:0-2218 GCA_046754425.1 Nitrospinota bacterium
GTATATCACCCATCAATCCGGCCACTCCGCGCGATATAAGGCCGTTTGGGCTTTTTTGCAAAGATGCGGCGCGCATGGCCTCCGGAATGCCCGGTATTTCACGATCCAGCAGCGGACGGGTCGCTTCGGGCGTTACATCACGCGGGGAAACACCGGTACCGCCGCTTGTCAAAATTACGTTGACGCTTTTTCCGTCGCCCCATTCTTTTATAATTTCCCGTATCGGTTCGATTTCATCCCTGCAGATTCCGGTTTTTACGACCAGGAAACCGTTGTTTTTTAGAAAATCGGAAATCGCCGGTATGCATCTGTCGGGTTTATCATCCGTGCCTCGCGTATCCGAGAGCACCAGCAGACCGACCTTAACCACCGTGTTTATCCCTGTAATCATTCAGGCATTTGTCCGAGCAAAAATATTTACGCTCTCCAGAGAACTCGGCGGTGACGGCGTGCTCCATGGATACGTATGAACCGCATACAGGATCTTTTATCATCTCGGCAATTTGCGCCGTGTGGCCGGACGGCGGGGAGAGAATTTTTGTTAACCATTTTTCCGCGACTGACTTTAAAAGTCTGACAACCACCCAAATGAGAAAAAGGAGAGCGACAATCCTGAATATGAAAACCATCGTGACATTCTAATCGCCAAACGGCTTGTAAACAACGCGTTAAATTTGGGCGTTGACACCTATTGCCCTGCCATTCAATTGGAACTACAATCGAACTGCGGTACATAACAAATGTCCGGTTTCCGTGGCTACTCAGTAACGGTAACGGTTGATATCTGTTATTTCATTCCTCGAAGGGGAGGATACATAAGTAGACGCATCTGATTTTTATTGTATTTTAAATAATACTATTTTTTGCGGTTTCCATTTGTGGAATTGTATCTTGTTGTATTATTGAATATATTTAATATTTCAGCCCGGCATGGTAATTGCGTTTAGAACGCCTCATGTGGGTACAAGGGGAATCACATCTAATCTTTTTAAGATTATCTTCAAGTTAAAGTGAAAAACATACCGTTGAGATTACCGATCCTCCTACTCCTTGCGGCCGTTTTTGTTGCCGGCACGCCGACATCGGCGCAGGACTTTGGAAGCCTTATCAGTCCGGGCGACCTCTCGTTTTTGCACAAGGAAATCGAAGGAATTACCAAATGTATCAAGTGCCATTCAATTGCAGCGGGAATTCCGAATGAAAAATGCCTTGGCTGCCATAAGGATATAAACAGACTCGTTACAGCGGGTCGAGGTTACCACTCAACGATAAAAGATAAAAAGTGCATCGACTGCCACAGTGACCACAAGGGGCGTAAAAAAGAACTGATATCCTGGAACGAGAAATCCTTCGATCATTCCAAAAGCGGTTACGATCTTGTCGGCAAACACACTAAAACAGCTTGCGATAAATGCCACGTTGTCAAAACCAAAAAGGGCATAAAAAGTTATTTGGGCCTCGACCGCGCCTGCCTGTCCTGCCACAAAAAGGATGACAAGCATAAAGGCAAGCTCGGTAAACAGTGCGAAAAATGTCACCGCGCTGCCGGATGGAAAAACATCCTCTTTAAACATGAAAAGACGAAATACCCTCTTCGCGGAAAACACGTAAAGGTTGACTGCGCCAAATGTCACGCCGGTAAAAAGCGCGGCGAGTTTCAGGTGGCGAACTTCTCAAGCTGTGACGCTCCCGGCTGTCACGATACAAAAAAACGCGGCAACATCCACGGTAAGCAGTTTCTGGGACAGCGATGCGACGACTGCCATACTGTAAACGGTTTTAAACCGCCTCTCTTCAAACACGAAAATCCGAAATACAAAGGCTACAAACTCGCCGGAAAACACGCGAAATTAAAATGTGAAACCTGCCACAGAAAAGCGCCGTTCGGCGGAGTCAGGCATTTCAAGCCAATCGAATACAAATCGTGTGACGCGCCGGGGTGCCACGACACGAAAAAACGCGGCAACATACACGGCAAGCAGTTCGAGGGACGAAAGTGCGACGAATGCCACACAACCAAAGGATTCAAGGAGGAACTGTTTAAACATAACGATCCCAAATACACGGGCTACAAGCTGGAAGGCAAGCACGCGGAGTTAAAGTGCGAAAGCTGTCACAGAAAAGCGCTGTTTACAGGTGTCACGAAGTATAAACCGCTCGAATATAAATCGTGCGATTCGGCCGGCTGCCACGACACGAAAAAACGCGGCAACATCCA
>JBHHVT010000297.1:0-2197 GCA_046754425.1 Nitrospinota bacterium
TTTATAGCATCAAACCCCGAATCCCCCGCGCCGATGGTGGGCGCGAGCGGCGCCATCTCCGGCGTCCTGGCGGCGTATGTGCTGGCATTTCCGAAGGCGCGCGTGTACACTTTTTTCTGGTTTATAGTCTTTATAAGAATTATTCCGCTGCCCGCGTGGCTCGTGATAGGGGTCTGGTTTTTAATTCAGCTCGGCAGCGTCGGCACGGGCGGACAGGTGGCGTGGGTCGCGCACGTTGGGGGATTTTTAGCGGGACTGCTTTTGTGGCCGCCGCTCAGGATAAGATGGGTAAGATAGCGTTTATTGCGGCCTTCTTAATAGCCGTACAGCCTCTTTACGCGGCGGAAACCGGCAAAGAAGAAATCATTAATAAAGTTGAAACGCGCTTTGCGTCGATGAAAAATTTCACAGCCTCGTTCAGGCAAAAACAGTTCGACGCGTCGCTGGGGGAAACGGAAATATCTGGCGGGTCGGTAACGATGCAAAAGCCGCTGAAGATGCGCTGGGAATATATTGAGCCGCAAAAGCAGACTGTCGTATCGGACGGTAAATCGATCTACTTTTACGTACCGGCTGACAGGCAGGTGATGGTGGAGCCGCTGGGTAACGTTTTAACCAGCCGCTCACCCGCCCTGTTTCTTTCCGGCAGTTACAAACTGTCGGAAATTTTCCGTATAGAGTTGGAACCGGCGGGCGATAAAGATAGAATGAAAGGCGATATTAAGCTGTCGTTGGTCCCGAAGGAAAAATCGCTTTCGGTCACTCGTATTGTCCTGAGCGTAAAAAGCGGCGACTTCACGATAAGCGCGTTTACCCTATACGACTGGACCGGTAACCGCACCGAGATTGAATTTACTGAAATGAAGATAAACGGTAGAATTAATGAAGCGGTATTTAATTTTAACAGGCCGGCCGGCGTCGAGATTATGGAGATGCCGAGGCTCGATTATGGAACGGAATAAATGATAACAACAATAGTAGCAGCGATAATCGTACTTGGCGCATTGATAATAGTCCACGAGACCGGTCATTTCCTGGCGGCCAAAAAGATGGGCGTGGGCGTGGAGAAATTTTCCATCGGTTTCGGCAGACCGATATGGAAGAAAAAATCCGGCGAGACGGAATATATCCTCGCCTGGATACCGTTCGGCGGATACGTAAAGATGGTCGGCGACGAGGAAGAAGAGGACGCGGAGAAAATTGAAAACCCCGACCTGGCCTTTAACCTGAAGCCGATCTGGCGACGGTCGCTGATAGTGGCCGCCGGTCCCGCCGCAAACCTTTTGTTGGCGATACTGCTCTTTGCCGTCGTCTACATGGTCGGCATAAGCATGCCCGACACCAAAATCCTCGAGGTTATGAAGGACTCGCCAGCACAAGCAGCCGGGCTGGTCAATGGCGACAGGATAGTAGAGATAAACGACACGCCGATTGAAAGTTGGGACCAACTTGCCGAGATCATAAGCGGTTCAGCCGGCACGCAAGTATCCATTTTAGCGGAAAGAGTCGACGGTTCGCTGGAAGAGATACGCGTTACGCCGGAGCCGCATTCGTCAAAAACGATTTTCGGCGAGGATGTGGAGGTTGGTCGTATCGGCATCAGGCCGGACGAAATCTTTAAACGATATGGGCCGGTGGTGGCCGTCTGGCGCGGAACTTTGCAAACCGGGAAAATCATCTACATGACCGGCCTCGTCATAGTGAAAATATTCCAAAACGTCGTACCGGCGGATAACATAGGCGGCCCGCTGATGATAATGAAAATGGCGGGCGACCAGGCGGAAGCGGGACTTGTGCCGCTGTTAATGTTCATGGGACTCATATCCGTTAACCTCGGCATTTTGAATATACTTCCGATCCCTATACTGGACGGCGGACATCTGCTGTTCTTCCTCGTGGAGGCGATAAAAGGCAAGCCGGTTACGATTAAAGGAAGAATCATCGCCCAGCAGGTCGGGATGTTTCTACTCATATCGCTTATGGCGTTCGCCTTTTATAACGACATCTCCCGGTTCATCTCCGGCAACTAACCAGACTGCGTCCGGAGGCAATTTGCCGGCGCAGGTGCCGACAGCCACTTTGCAACAACCCTAATCTTGAATTTACGGCTTTGCCGTAGTTGGCTGCCCGCAGTAGCGACAGCTAACCCGAATTATTCATGAAGAAATTGAATTTTCAAATTATAGGTCGTAACCAG
>JBHHVT010000298.1:0-2194 GCA_046754425.1 Nitrospinota bacterium
GGTTACGACCTATAATTTGAAAATTCAATTTCTTCATGAATAATTCGGGTTAGGCATTAATATACGTCATCGGTTTTTATCTAAAGCGTTTTGAATAAACTTAAGCAATTTCCTGAATCTTCCGGCCATGATCATCTCCCTTGGCGAAACATTTCCCAACATTGGATTGGGCGTTTGAAACCATAAAATAGTTTTTTTCTCGTCCTTGAAATGATTAGCAACCAAGTTTATTGCAGTGCCCCATTCCCGTATGCGCTCCTTCAATTCTCCTGGAATGCGAAGCGATTCCAAACGAACTCTTTCCAACGGGATATCGGTGGCAACGGATACATCTTTTCTCTTGTAATTCAATATGTTCGCTATTCTGCCGGCATCCGGTTCACCATTTGAATTAAATAAATTAAGAATGTCGTTTTGCGGGACGCTCGCAAAAAGGTCTTGGCTGACTGATGGCATTGTTTCTCCTCCTGATATTTCTATAAATTACTATATGCCATTTACTAGCCAATTAATACCATTATTTACCATGCATATGTTGTTAGCATCCTCATAGGTTTTCGCTTTCTTTGAAACCGCCCGTTACGGCGGCGACAGCGTCGTAGAGGATTCCGGCCATCTCCTTCAGTTCGCGGTTTTCGGATGAAAGGATGGGGAACAGCACCACCACGTCACCCAGCGGGCGAACGATGAGGCCGTTTTTACGCGCCTCCATGGCCACCCGGTGTCCGGTGCGCAGCGAAGCGTCGAAAGGTTTTTTCGTTTCACGCTCCATCACCAGCTCGATACCGACTATCATCCCCGTCTGCCGCACTTCGCCGACGCACGGCAGGTTTTCGAATCTTACAAGCTCATCACGTAAAGACTGCGATTTTTCTTCAACCGACTCGACTGTTTTAAACTCCCGCATCATCCGTAAATTTTCAAGCGCCGCCGCGCAGGCGAGCGGATGGCCGGTAAATGTATGGCCGTGGAAAAACGTTTTGCGCTCGTCGTAACCGCCCAGAAAAGCCTCGTAGATTTTTTGCGTTGCAAGCGTGGCGGCAAGCGGGAGCATCCCGCCGGCAAGGCTTTTGGACAGCGCCATCAGGTCGGGCCGGATATCTTCGTGTTCGCAGGCGAACATCCGCCCGGTGCGGCCAAAACCGACCGCAACTTCATCGGCAATCATCAGTATGTCGTACTTGTCGCAAAGTTCGCGAACCTTTTTCAGGTATCCGTGCGGAGCCGTGATGACGCCGCCTGGACACTGCACCATCGGTTCGATGACGAATGCCGCTATCTCTTCGTGATGCTTTGCAAGAAGGCTTTCCACTTCCAGCGCACAGGCGAGCGCGCAGTCCGGATATTCCTTATCCAGCGGACAGCGGTAACAGTAAGGCGAGGGCACAAACAGCGCTTCCGCCAAAAGCTCTTTAAAGATATTTCTATAGAAATCGATCCCGCCCACGCCTACCGCGCCCAAAGTATCGCCATGATACGCGTTGACGAGCGCGGCGAATTTTTTCTTCTTCGGTTTTTTATTCTCCCTTTGCATCTGGTACTGGAAGGCCATCTTAAGCGCCGCCTCCACGGCGGTGGAGCCGTTATCTGAATAAAAAACCCTTTCCAGTTTTTCGGGCGTAATCTCCACCAGCTTTTCGGCAAGTTCTATCGCCGGTTTGTTGCTGAGCCCGAGGAAGGTCGAATGCTCCAGCCGCGCCGCCTGCCGCGCGACGCTCCTTACCATCCGTGGATGGCTGTGGCCGTGTATGTTTACCCAGTACGAGGAGTGACCGTCGTAGTATGAGTTGCCCTGAATGTCTTTCAGCTTTCGGCCCGAACCTGATTCGACTATCAATATGCTTTCCTGTTCCCATTCGCGCATCTGCGTAAATGGATGCCAGATATTTTGCCGATCGGCTTTTTCCAGCCTTTTTTGCTCGCGCGAACTCTCCCTGCGCTTAATAAAAGAGAATAACTCCGCGGGGTCGATATGCTTTTCAACGTGGGAGCGGAAAGCGGACGCGTCGATTTTGCCCTTCGAAAGTGCGCTCGTGTATGGGAGGCGGCCGAGTATCTTTAGTCCGGTTTGTTTTTCGACGAATTCAGTGTCGAGATCGGGAGTTTTTTTCCTTTTCGTCTCCACCACGAAAAGACCGGCGCAATCAAGACCGTAGTTTTCCGCCGCCATCGCCGTTGCAAGCGTGTCGTGTAT
>JBHHVT010000299.1:0-2190 GCA_046754425.1 Nitrospinota bacterium
ACTATTAGTTAATAAATTTACAGGGATTAAATGGGTTGCTGACTTTAGAGACCCGTGGATGACCACAGGATCGAAACAACTATACCATACATGTAAACTATCGATAAAAATTGAAAGTTGGATGGAAAAACAGGTTATAAAGAACGCCAGTCTCGTAACAACTACTACTGAAAGCTTATGTGACGTAATGAAGAAAAAAATTCCTGAGCAGCCGGAAAGTAAGTATTTCTACTTACCCAATGGGTATGATCCTGATGTTTATTCCTATTTAAAAAATGAAAATAAATTCAATACATTCACCCTGACATATACGGGCGGCTTATATTTGGGCAGGACTCCAGAACCGATTTTTAAGGCGATAAGGAATCTTGTAAACCTTGAGAAACTTGCCCTACAGCAGATAAATATAAAGTTGGTAGGAAATTGCCGGCATGTTGATGGTTATCCAATGGAAAATATTGTTAGATCTTATGGGCTCGAAAAAGTTGTAGAAATAGTGAGCCCTGTTCCTTACAAGGAGGCAAATAGGATAATCAGGAAAAGTCACTTGGCTCTGCTCTTTGCGCCGAATTTGCCATATCAGATTCCTGCAAAGGTCTATGATTATATGGGCGCCGGTACCAGGGTGTTGGCCTTGGCTGAAGAGGGGGCAACATCTAACCTTGTTAATACAACAAAAATAGGAAAATCGTTTCGATCGACAGATATTGACGGAATCTCAGGTTTTATTTGTCAATCTTTAAAGGATATGAATACGGAAAGATCTGAACACAACGGATTTGTTGATGGATATAAAATTGAGAAACTTACGGAAAAGCTCGCAAATCATATTGGTAATATTTAAGCGTTGTTAAATTTGATAAAAAAAATTTAATATGATTGCGTTAAGGGAATATTGGATTATTTACCATGGCAGTAAGATAAATACGTGAGCCGATCCGTAGTTATAGACTGCCTGCCGGAAAGCGCTTTTCGATACCGCAGTGAATACGTAGTTGTAGTTGTCGACGTGATACGCGCGACCACAACCGCCACCACGGCCGTCAGTTGCGGGAGGCGGGTATTCCCGGCGCGGACGACCGACGAAGCGGTGGTCGTGGCATCCACTTTGGAAAACCCGCTCTTCGTGGGCGAATTGGGCGGAAACATGCCGTACGGCTTTGATCTGACAAACAGCCCGGAGCAGATAGCAGATAGGGACGATGTTCAAAGACCGATGGTGCTTGTATCATCATCCGGCACCAATCTATTGATGAATGCCGCGGCGAGCGAGGCCGTCTATATTGCTTGCTTTAGAAACTTTTCGGCAGTTGCGAAATTGCTGATTGAAAAACATAATCGCGTCGCCCTTCTTGGCGCTGGCACACGCGGCCAGTTTCGAAGGGAAGACCAGATTTGTTGCGCGTGGGTGGCTGAAAAACTTGTTGAAGCAGGCTACACACCGGAAACATCCCAGACTAAGGAATATATATATAGATGGAAAGGTGCAGACCCGGAACAGGTACGCGAAGGCAGGAGCGCAGAATATCTCCGGAAGTCCGGGCAGGAACCGGACCTTGAGTTCGTACTGAGCCATATCGACGACCTTAATGTCGTTCCGATTCTCTCCAACTATGAATTAAAACCGGCGCGAAATGAAAATAAGTGACGTAACTACACCGGTAGTTATTCTTAACTGCAAGCTGGGCGCGCTTGGAATCGCGCGCAGCCTCGGCAGCCTCGGTGTTCCGATATACGGAGTCGATGCGGATGCAAAATCTCCCGGTATGGTATCGCGGTATTGCGGCAAAAAATATTACAAAGACCTTGATGAACAAAACCCGGATGAGTATCTGGATCTTCTTTTAAAAATAGGTAATGAAATCGGTAAACCTTCCGTTCTGATATGGACGTCTGACGAGACCGCCGTTTTTGTTGCGGAGAATGCAGACAGGTTAAGCAGACATTTCGTTTTTCCCGAAAACGAACATCTGACCATTAAGCGTCTTATGCATAAAAAGGAGATGTTCTTAATGGCAAGGGAGCTTAACGGACCGACCGCTACTACGGAGTTTCCTCAAAACCTTGAAGATGTAACCGAATACTCTGAACGGGCCGCCTACCCTGTTATGTTGAAGGGAATTCTCGGTAACCGTCTTCAGGAAAGAACGGGCAAGAAAATGGTCGTCGTGGAATCGAAGAATGAGTTGA
>JBHHVT010000300.1:0-2189 GCA_046754425.1 Nitrospinota bacterium
CCGGCGGCTTTACCGCATTCATACCGTGGATGTTCCAGCCGGGCAACACGGAGCTGGGGGCAAGGGGAATAAAAAAGAGAAAAGGGTCGCTCGACTACCTGAAGACTCTCGCGATAAGCAGACTGATGCTGGACAACATACCGAACATACAGGCGTCCTGGGTAACGATGGGCGCGAAGGTGGCGCAGATGTCGCTTTACTTCGGGGCGAACGATATGGGCAGCACAATGATTGAGGAAAACGTCGTAAGGGCCGCCGGCACCTCTTACCGCATGGACGAAAAGGAGATACGAAGAATTATCGAAGATGCCGGCTTCATCCCCCGCCGCAGAAAACAGGACTACTCATACCTCCCCGAACCGGCGGGAGTTTGAAAGGACTTAAATTAACTTCACTCCTTAAGTTTGGCGATGATGCCCTGCTGTACGCAGAATTCGATGAAAAACGCTTTTGAGCTGGGAGTACTTATTTGGCCGCGTACATAGTAGTTTTCGTCGATGCCTACCGGTGTAAGCCTGAGCATCGTGTTCACCATCATCGTTATCGGCGTGCCGGATTCGGCGGTCAGGCCGTAGCGGTCCTGGATATTCTTCCGGAATTTTCCAAGCACCTGGTTGATTATCTCGCCGAGAGTGTTGACCACCTCCTCGCTTACCGTTTTCGGGCAGTCCTCCGGCGGTAGTCCCATCCGCTGCATGAACGTGGAAACTACGTCCACTGCCGCCTCGTCCGGGTAGTTGATTATCACGAAACCGTTTATTCCTCCTGTAAAGTCAAGTAACGACGATACCCTGTGGCGAGTCTGTGCGCCCGGAATAACGTAAAACGACGGCGCAATGCTAAACTTGCCGCTGCCACCCATGATTTGGAAAACTTCCGTATAGCTCTCGGCAAACATTTTCGCCATTTTAATAGCGTTCGCCGTTTCAGGTCCCAACCCGCGCTGACTCTCTTCAATGGTACCGGATTCGAATCTCATTGGCTCTCCTTTTTTGTTATAGGACATAACTCCAGCTACGGGTTTCTGGTAAATCTTGCCGTCTCCTATTCCGGCAATACATCCTCCATCGACGATTAAGTATGTAGATAGACATTATACTTTAAATTCCCATCACTTTATAATTCCGCCTGCAAATTCATAAGTATCCGGGCGTGGTGGAGATTACCTGCAGGGAGTATGATATTAGCGCTATGCCCCGCAAACTGATGCGTTCAAACAAGCCTCTTGTCGGACTTGTAATATTGGGATTCCTTTTTCTCCTCGCCCTGCCCGCCTCTCAACAGAGCGCATCCCGGCATAAATCGGCCGGCAAAGTGGAACACGTCACAGACGGAGACACGGTTTCAATCAGGCCGGTCGACGGCGGCAAGCCTTACCGATGCCGGCTTTATGGAATCGACGCGCCGGAAACCGGTAAACCGGACAGGCCGGGTCAGCTATACGGCGGAGAGGCGACAAAGGCGCTCAACAAACTTATCGGCGGGAAAACGGTAGAAATTCTACTGACCGGTGAAGACACCTATAACCGCGAGGTCTGCATTATTTACCTAAACGGCGCGGACATAAACCTGAAGATGATTAAACTCGGTTACGCCTGGGCCTACCGGAAGTTTTTAAAAAGCGAGCATTCCAGGAATTACATAGCGGCGGAAACTGCCGCGAAAAGGAAAAAGCTGGGACTGTGGCGGCAAAAAAATCCCATGAGGCCAGATAAATTCAAACGGCTTTACTGGAACAACTAAAGTTCACCGGCCGTTAATGCCAATACGCACTACTCCATATAATCGTTCTTGTAGCCGATGTAGTTCTGCGCGGATTTGATAAGCATCGCTTTTTCGTCGCCGGTAAGTTCCCTTACCGGTTTTGCGGGCAGACCCATCGCCAGCCAGCCGGAAGGGATGATGACGCCCTCCGCAACCAGCGCGCCTGCCGCTATTACGCAGTCCGATTCGACAACGGCCCCGTCCAGGATTACCGCGCCCATTCCCACCAGCACGCGCGACTTTATCGTACAGCCGTGAACGGTTACCGAGTGCCCGATGGTCACGTCGTCCTCGATTACGGTGGGGTGGGTTTTGTGAGTTACGTGGACGACGCATCCGTCCTGAATGTTACTGCGCGCGCCTATCCGGATGTAGTTTACATCGCCCCGCACAACGGCGTTGAACCAGACGCTTGAGTCCCCGCC
>JBHHVT010000301.1:0-2173 GCA_046754425.1 Nitrospinota bacterium
CCCATCATCTTTGCCGCCACGGCGTCTATCGCTACGCTATCGGACCCCGCAAGCATATAATCCTTCTCGACCGGTATCATCGTCCTCGGCCCTGGGCCGCTGCCGCATATTGTTCCGTCCATCACGGTGAATATGCCGGTATGTATCTCCTTTTGTATCGCCAGAAGATCCACCAGAGTCTCGTGTATAACGCTGTGCGTATAGTGCCTTTTCGTATTTAAAAGACCGCCAAATGCGTTCTTCATTGAACCCGTCGTCGTTGTGTATATGTGCGTCTTGACAGTCGGCAGATGAATAATGCTTTTATCGATAAAATATTCTGGAATTTTAATCCCTTCGGGATATATTTTATCCAGGATCTTCATTTTCGCGTTGGGTGTGTAAGTTATCCACTTTATATCTTCCGGCAAAAAATTATATCTTTCTTCTATCGAGTACTTTTGGTAAATCGGTTTCAGCTTGTTCAGCTCGCCACCCTGATACGGATCAGTTACCACCGTGTCGTTGTGTACGGATGCGATATCCTTATATCCATTATTTTTCAGAGATAAAATAGCGCCTTCAAGCTGCCACGGCGTTGTGTTCGCGCCGAAAAAGGGAAAGTGCCACGATATATTGTCTTTAAGGATTACCGTTTTATTCCTTGGCAGCGCCTCCTCGAACCCGGCCTTTTTCATCAACTGTTCAATATCACCTAAAACGGTTTCCGGTTTTGTTTTGATAACGGCGACTACAGATTTTTTCATTTGTTAATCTTGGCTATAAAAGTAACAGAAAGATACCTGTATCGCCTTAACTGACGTATTGCGGTAAATGTTCAGGCTCTATTTGGGATAAAAGAGGATTCTTTTTGTCCTTTTCCGACAATATCGGCTCCGTTTCGCCCCATTCAATGCCGATATCCGGATCGTTCCAGGCGATGCCGTACTCGTCTTCCCCGTGATAAAACTCGTCGCACTTGTAAAGTACTTCCGCAATTTCCGAAAGCACCAAAAATCCATGCGCAAAACCGCGCGGTATGAACAGCTGTTTTTTGTTCTCGGCGGAAAGAATATCACAAACCGATTTGCCGAAGGTGGGAGAGCCCGTACGGATATCCACGGCCACGTCCAGCACTTCGCCCGATACCACGCGGCACAGCTTGGCCTGCGGACGCTTTAACTGGTAATGGAAGCCGCGCAGAATCCCCTTCGACGATTTTGAATGATTGTCCTGAACAAAGTCGCATGTTATACCCAGCGCGGCGATCTTCTCTTTGTGATAGCTTTCAAAAAAAAAACCGCGCCTGTCCGTAAATACGTCAGGCTCAACTATCTTCACACCTGGCAGTGACGTATCGATAACTTTCATTTATGCGAACCTATCGTTTTTCGCGTTCGATATAATTTTCTTTTATCCAGCTTTTGTAGTCGGTTTTTGTAACCATCTCTATCCACTCCATGTTATCCAGGTACCAGTTGACGGTTTTCCTGATACCGGTTTCAAAGCTTTCTTCGGGAACCCATCCCAGCTCATTTTTAATCCTGGACGCGTCTATCGCATAGCGCCTGTCATGGCCGGGCCTGTCCGTCACAAACTTTATCAGTTCAGAGTAGTTCCCTTCGGCTCGCGGGACAACCTCATCCAGGATTGCGCAAATCGTATGAACGACCTCGAGGTTGTTCTTTTCGTTCCACCCGCCGATATTATAAGTCTCACCGGTCCTGCCCTTATCCAGCACGACCGTAATGCCGGAACAGTGGTCGGCAACATAGAGCCAGTCGCGGATATTGCCGCCGTCGCCGTAAACCGGCAGCGGTTTTTCCTGAATCGCGTTTAAAATCATGAGCGGTATCAGCTTTTCCGGATACTGGTAAGGGCCGTAATTGTTGGAGCAATTTGTCGTAAGCGTCGGCAGACCATAGGTTTTGTTGTATGCCCGTACCAGGTGATCCGCGGACGCCTTCGAGGCGGCGTACGGGCTGTTAGGCGCATACCTGTTGTCTTCCAAAAACGGCGGGTCGTCAGCACCTAAAGAGCCGTACACTTCGTCGGTGGATATATGCAGGAAACGAAACCTCCGCTTCTCCCTTTCCTCCAGAGCTAAATAGTAAGTTAAAGCCGCATCCAGAAGATTGGCCACACCGACAATATTGGAGTCGATAAAAGCGGAAGGGTCGTGTATGGACCTGTC
>JBHHVT010000302.1:0-2151 GCA_046754425.1 Nitrospinota bacterium
TCCGCTTCCCAGCACGCAGACCTTCATCATCCGCTTTCCAGCATGTGGTAGAGAAGGGGAAGGAGGATTTCGTGGTGGCCGGTGATGGCGTAACCGATGCCGCCTCCAGCTACTGGGCGGTGGACCACGTTAACGGTCGGCCGGTAGTGGCGTATCATGTCGAGGTCCACCGTTATGAAATCGCTAACGTCCCCGCCGAGGTTGCGGGCCGCGCTTAACGCCTTTATGAAAACTTCCGGAAGGATGACCGCCGAGCCGATGTTGAAGTAACAGCCGCCGCCCGTCAGGGAGCCGAGATTTGCCGTGAAGATTTTAAAATCCTCGAAACTTTTTTGACCGATAAGTCCGCCGTCCGTTTTGGGGTGCAGGTGCGTTATTTCGCAGCCGATGGATGCGTGCACGGTTGCCGGAATCTCTTTTTGAGCCGCCGCCGCGAGGATGCTGTACTCGGCGTAAGGCATGTTTTTATCAACTATCCACTGTCCGACGGCCTGCCCGAAACCCGCCTCCGGGTAAGCGTTAAGGGCCGCCATGGTCTGGGCGGCGGTCTCGTCCACCATGCCGAACCGCCCGTTTTTCACCTCTTTTTCCACGTCTTCGGACGTTTCTCCGGCCATCGCTATTTCAAGGTCGTGCACCGCACCGGCGCCGTTCATCGCAACGGCCGTTACGGTTCCGTTTTTTATCCAGTCTATGATGAGAGGCGAACAGCCCGCTTTTATGACGTGCGCGCCCATGGCGAATATCACGCCCTTGCCTCCCTCACGCGCCTTAATCAGATGGGCGGCTATCTCCATCAGCTCCACGGCTTTAAGCTGCGCGGGCAGGAGGTCGGTTATCCGGCCGCTTTTCCGGTAGGAGTTGATTGTACAAAAATCGTTTACCGATACCTTGTTGTCGCGTTCGGAAAGCGGGTAGTTTTTTATTTTGGTAAAATCGGCGCGCTCATAAATTTTCATATCATGCGTTCCGATAGTGATAACAAAGACTCCCACCTAAAGCAACTGTGCCGTGTCGGCACTGACAATTAGCTGGCGCATATGCCAGCTTAAAAGGATAGTTTAACCCGATAACTTTTTCTATCGGTCCCGACGTAATGGGAACCATCACAAGGTAGCCGCGAAATGGGTTAACATAAACGCATAACCTTTCATAGGAGTTGGAGATATGAGCGGACAAAGTTACGATCCGGATAAATTCAAGGCGGCCCAGAAAAAGAGTTGGGATTCAGTAGCTAATGGTTGGAAAAAGTGGTGGCCCAGCATTGAGCAGGGCGCTCAGGTGATAAGCGACCATATGGTGGACAGCGCCGGTATCAAACCCGGAGATCGCGTTCTGGACATCGCTACCGGCATAGGAGAACCGGCGGTGACCGCCGCGAGGCGAGTAGGGGAGTCGGGCAGTGTGATGGCCACAGACCAGTCCGGGCAGATGCTTGAAGTCGCAAGGGAGAGGGTGGCGGACCTGGGGCTTAAGAACATCAGTTTCCATGTATCGGATTGCGAGACACTCGACGTATCCGAGTCTGCGTTCAACGCCGTTATCTGCCGGTGGGGAATCATGTTTTTGCCGAACCCGCAGGCATCGCTTAAAAGGGCGCATGACCTGCTTGTGCCGGGTGGGAAGATTGCCGCCGCCGTATGGGATACGCCCGACAAGGCGCCCGGCATCAGCCTCTCCATGATGGTTATAAGGAAAATGCTGAACGCGCCGCCGCCACATCCGGATACGCCGGGGCCGTTTGCGATGGCGGACAGGGGTAAACTTATAACCGTTTTCGAGTCGGCCGGTTTCAACGATGTGCGGATTGAACCGAAAACGGTGAAATTTTCATGGACGTCCGCGGAAGACCATACGCAGTGGATAAAAGACGTTGCCAGCCCCATTAAGGCGATGCTTGATGGCGAACCGCCCGAACGGCGGGCCGAGGTGTGGGACGCGGTAACCGAGGCGGCACGGGCATACGCGGCGGACGACGGCAGTATAGCCATCGATAACCAGACTATCTGCATATCGGCGGCGAAAGCCGACGCTTGAAGCGAGCCGCCAAGCGGATTGTCCGCCAGGCGGACAGAAAATTACGGCGGGGCCGATAGAAGTGGTTATCGGCCTGAGTCATTCTTTTAAGCGTGTAGCAGCGCCAGTAGTTTG
>JBHHVT010000303.1:0-2148 GCA_046754425.1 Nitrospinota bacterium
ACTCCTGGATGTCCAGCGCAACTTCGCGCAGCGCCTCTCGGCTGTTGGCGGGATCCATCTGGTAACTGCAGCGGTCGCCGAACTGCGGAGCGCTGTCGCACGCCTCGCGGAACGGCCCGTAAAAACCGGATGCGTACTTCGCGGCGTACGCCATTATCGGCAGATCCGCGAAACTGCTGGTGTCGAGCACCTTTCGTATCACCGCTACCCTGCCGTCCATCATGTCGGAAGGCGCCACCATGTCGGCTCCCGCTTCCGCGTGCGAAAGCGCCATCCTGCCCAGCGCCTCCAGCGTCGGGTCGTTCAGCACCTTGCCGTTTTCCACGATGCCGCAATGGCCGTGCGTGGTGTATTCGTCTATGCAGACGTCAGTGATGACGAGCAGTTCCGGCGCGGCCGATTTTATCTCCCTTATCGCGTTTTGGACGACGCCGTTGGGGTCAAGCGCGCTTGACCCTGTATCGTCTTTCGTTTCGGGTATGCCGAACAGGATGACCGACGGTATGCCGAGCGACGCTATCTCCTTCGCCTCTTTGCCCAAAAGGTCCACCGACCAGCGGTAGTTGCCCGGCATGGAGCCTATCTCGTCCTTTACGCCGGAACCGTATGTGACGAATATCGGGTATATGAGGTTATCGGTCGTGAGGGTCGTTTCGCGGACCATTCTCCTTATCGCCTCTGAGGACCTCATCCGCCTTGCCCTGTATTCCGGAAATTTCATATCGAGCAATTCTAACCCGATAACCGCACCGAATGGAATAGATAAAAAAGGCAAAGCCACACTATGGCCGTGTATAGAGAGTTAATCTGGTTTCTATCTAACCTTTTGTTTCAGCCATTCCCGGATCAAGGAGTCTTCGGTAACGCGCAGCTTTTTTGCTTTTGACCGTATTTTTTTATACAAAGCCATATCAACTCCGACATACTTCTTTTTTTGCAGCCTAAACTTTATACCGGTTACTTCTTGTACGTCCCCGTGCTCGAATATATCGTGTTCGTCATAATACTCGCTGGCTTCGGCTATGGTTTTCGTTTTTGATTTATTTTTTTCCATGCCTTTTTCTTTCTCGTTTGCTCATATCCCTTGCTGTAATAATCAATGACTTTTTATCGAACTCACTTACCAAATTGTTTTCAAGTGTGAAAGGTTTGTTAGAAAACGATCTTTTGTGATAACGGGGACATTAAGGTATTTCGATGTGGACACAATAATCTTGTCATGTAGTTCAGGAACATCTTTCAGATCAACCATCTTTCTCAGAATTGGATAGTCGAGGGCAATGATTAAGAAGTTTTTGCTCACCTTGATTTTTTTGAAAAGTTTTTTGAAGTCAAAGTGTACCCGTTTCTTATCGAAGATGCTAAGGGCTTCAGCGATCACTATTGAGGGGATAAAAATGGCACATTCGCCTCTTTCGCATTTCTCAAAACACTCTTTTGCTTTTGGTCCGATCTTTGAACTTTCAATGAACCACCAGATCAGGGCATGTGTGTCCGTTACAAAATTCAATTATCTAAACGCGGACTTTATTAGAAAGAGCTTTCCTGGCTTGTGAAATATCCTTGTTGGAAACATCAACGCCTTTTAAAATACCTTTAAGAGAAACAACCTTCCCTTTTGTTGTTGCAATATTTTTCAGGACGGACAATTTTAAATCCATAACGTCCTCTTCAATGGATTCTATCTTCTGGAGAATTCCCAATGGGGCTTTAACCGCTGATTGTTTCATAGCTTTTATTTTTTATATTTCTGTAAACTTGTCTTCAACCTGCTCTTATTATACCCGAAGTTACTGGAAATATTCTCATTGGGCAATTATACAGCACCGGTACGAGCCACCCTGTAGTTTTATTTGAAGATGCGGGCGGTATTTCTGTGGGAGTCACGCGCCCTCGCGTGATCTCTTGCTTACCTTAAGAGCCGTCACGTGTGGGCACGTGACTGGCACTGAAAGTACGCGAACCCGCCGACCCGAAAAGCGTTCCCTTTTTGCCGAAAACTATTTGTATACTTTACTTCTGTGGTCTACCGCATAAATTGTGATTGCCTTCCGTGAATGGCTTATCCCATACACTACCCGCCAATCACCTACCCTAATGCGAATTATTCATGAAGAAGTTGAATTTTCAAATTATAGGTCGTAACCA
>JBHHVT010000304.1:0-2066 GCA_046754425.1 Nitrospinota bacterium
CCTAACAGGGAGTTACGGTACCCCCGGAGTGACCTCAGAACACACACAGAACCATAATGCTGCTCCCGGTACGATCAAGGCTGTACAAGCGTTTGCTGGTGATTACTTTGACGCTACAGGCGTAGCCATCGGCGTAAACGATATGAGCCTGCCGTGGGGCGGGAAGTTCGACGTTTTTAACAACTGGCAGGGCGCCCATAAACTTCACAGGGTCGGAACTAGCGTGGATATATCGACAGGAGTAAATGAAACTATTTTAACATGGATAGCAGAAGAAAATGGTTGTGATCTGGATGAAAAATCAAGCGGCATTCATTTTGAATGCCCTTTATAGGTGAGGCAAGTCATGAATAAAAAATCGATATTACTCATAGCATTTCTATTATTACCGGTATCTGTTTACGGAGAGACCTACTGGGGCGGCGAACTGCCAGACGCAAGCGATACGGTTGTGAATAGTGAAGTAACTCTGGATGGGGACATATATACATTTAGCTACTCACTTCAAAGTGCTCTTTCAAATACAGGAGAAATAAAACGTTTTCGTGTTGACATAAAACAGCCCAGAAATGGAATGGAACTAAGTAGTGACGGTTTGGTTAATGGACCATCTTTCCTCAAACGTTCAGCTGCCAGGTTTTTAGCTGATCCTAAAGTGCCGGACATGGTGCCGGTCGGGATGTATTCTCCGGACAACTGGTTTTCGAGACTAAATAAAAATGGCTCGGCAGGATGGGGAGGTTCCCTTCTTTCTCCCGGCGAAAGCTTAACCGGCCTCCAGATGACCAGCCACGGACTGCCTGGGATAAGAGAATTCAGAATAGAGCCGAAAATAGAGCCGCCGTCGGTCGAGCTTGCCATCCCCAGACTGGAAATAAAAGCGATGAGGGACAAGGCTTCGTTCTTCGCCAAAACCATCGGCCCCACCGCTCCTCCGGCAACATCGAACGGCTTTTTTAATATGCCGGCCATGTTCGACCTGATCGCCGGATATATAACAGAATCCGTAAACCTCGGCTGGCTTACCGATACGACGCTTGCGAGCAGCTTTAGCTTAAAGCACAACGAGGCTGTACAGGCGATGTCGGCAAACGACCCCAGCCTTGCAAAAGTAAAGCTCGGCGAGTTCATGACCTTGCTGGACAATTCCTCCTCCGCCCAGCGCACGAAGGAGGCTTACTCTCTTTTATACTTCAACGCAAAATATCTGAAAGACAACCTGCCGGATACGGTTTCATATACTCCTTTACCCGCAATTGTTTTGGACCTCGCGCCAGTTGAAGCGGAACGCACCATAGGGGCAGTCCATACATTTACAGCCACTCTAACGTCCGATGGACAACCGATGGCCGGTGTTGGAGGCGGCTTTGAGGGAATGTATCTGGAAATGCTCTCCGGCCCATATCTGGAAATACTGGGTTTCCCTGTTTTTCCGGTATTTGGTTCAACAGACGCGAATGGACAAATAGCCATAAACTTCTCCGGAGCTAACGTTGAAGGCACCGATAGGCTGGCAGCAAAGGTGAGGATTGATGAAATCCTTTATTCGTCCGATCCGGTGGAGGTTACCTGGAGCGGCGGGCCTGATTTGGTTATTGAAGATTTCTTTCCGCCGCTGATAAAGACTAAAAGCGGAGAAGTCCGACAGGTCAACATTAAGGGAACTACAAAAAATATCGGAAACATAGCGGCAGGGCCATCGATAACACGGTACTATCTTTCGGACGATGAGGTAATCGACCCGGCAACGGACACATTTATAGGCGAGCGGCAGATAGTGTCTCTTGAGCCTTCAGCTTCAAGCGCCGTGGGAAGTGTGCAGGTGACATTACCTGCTGACCTTATTGAAGGCACATACTACCTATGGGGGTGTGCAGATGCCAATAACGGAGTAGTGGAACTGGATGAGCAGAACAATTGCCTTAAAAACCAGGTGGTGACGCAAATATTCATTCTGGCAGAACCGCCGACAAACCAGCCGCCGGTATGCGATCAGGCGTCACCAAGCGTGGCGAGCCTCTGGCCGCCGAACCATAAGACGGTGAAGACCGGCATAGTAGGCGTTA
>JBHHVT010000305.1:0-2062 GCA_046754425.1 Nitrospinota bacterium
CTAGTGAATCGCGGAGCGAAACTTTTTGGTTGTCAGCTCAAGTAACTGGTACACGAAAGCGTTGATGTAGTACTATTCTCTACTCAGGGGCACCGTCGCCAAGTGGTAAGGCCGAGGACTGCAAATCCTCTATCCCCGGTTCGAATCCGGGCGGTGCCTCCAACTCCAACGCGTTGAGACAGTTGGGAGGTAGTCGCTTTATGGGTGCGGTTACAAACCGGCTTTGGCGGCTTTTTCCGCCTCGCGCACTTTTCTGCGCCAGGCGTCGTAAGTGCGCTTTAGCTGTTCCTCGTCGGTGACTGTTATTACAAGCGCGGGCTTGCCGTTTGAGGAAGTAACCGGTTTTACTCTCACCTCGTATTGTCCCTTGACGTTTTGATAAACGATCTGGTTGCGGTCGTAATCTTTCGCATCGTAGTTGCCGTACTTTTCCATGTACTCATCCATCAGCCTGTCACTGCTTAACAGCGTACTGCCCGCGCAGATAAGGTAGCTGTACGCATAAAGCACTTCGGGCGTTCTGCTGCGCCTGTCAAGCGGATGGCCCAAAAAGACGGCCTCCACGACCGAATCGCATGCAAGCGTATCCGCGGGGCGCAGGAACCTTACAGGTATTATTTCCAGATAACGGTCCAGCAACACCGGCTTTGGCGGTCTTTTTATGTTTATAGTGAAGTCGGTGTCTGAACGTATTTCAAGGGCCCGGTATCGGCCCGTTAGAGCTTTCTTGAAACCGGGGAACCTGCTGACGAAATGCGCCGCCCGCAGGCCGGTCGAAAGATCCCCGTAAAGGGTGCGGTTTTTGTGCACAACCGTTTCCTTTTCGGCGGCTGCTAAAGAGGCCGGGACAAGCATTAAAAGGGCTGCGACGGCTATCGCCGTTTTTCTACAGTATCGCATACCGCTGTTATCGGCTTTTTCCGTAAAAACATTTAACAAAGTTCGTTGCACCGGAAGCGGTTACGGCAAAGCCGGGAAATAACATTTATGGGTAGTTATAAAGCGGTTGCCTGTTTCTGCGCCAGCTAATTTCATCCCGCTGTAAGCGGGTGGCTAGAACGAGGATCGGGATTCGTATTCCAGTACCGAGTCGAGCCGTATTTTGTAAGAGCGCCTTACCTTAATTCCGGTCAGCTCCCCTTCGTCAATGAGGCGCTTTACGGTGGAATCCGACACGTTCCAGCGGCGCGCAAGCGTCTGGATGGAGACGAACTTCCTGCCGAGCGGCGCGGCTTCCTTTTGAACATCCTGGTTTTTCATAGCTTGCATCCTCCTGCTGGTTCGGATTATAATGTGCGCATGAGCACGAAGTCAATAAGAAAAATAGAACTAACCCGCACAGCGAGGGATATAGATAAAAAGGTGGTGGGAAAAAGAATAAAGTCGATAAGGGGAGGGGAGACGCTCGCGCGGTTCGGGCAAAAGATCGGCGTGGCGCATACAACCGTGAGGCGTTACGAGCAGGGGATGCTGCCGTCGCCGGAGATACTTTACGCGATATCCCGAATATCCGGCAGCAGCATGTCGTGGCTGCTTACGGGCGTTGAGACGGAATCCGGGGAGCCGCCACAGCCGCCGCCGAGCCTGCCGGAGGACGAGTACGTAAGCGTGCCACTCACCGAAGGGAAGATAGCCGCGGGCGAGCCGATAATAACGCAGGAGAATGTTATCGATTGGGTAGTTATCCACGTGAGGCCGCTTAAAAAAGCGCTCTCATCCGCGCGCGACCTGGTAGCCTGCCGCGTGTCGGGCGATTCGATGTGGCCGGTTATCGCGGACGGCGACATCATCGTAATCGACCGGGGGGCGGATAAAAAAAGGATTTTGCCGAAAAAGATTTACGCCGTCTGGACGGACGGCGGCATAACAGCCAAAATGCTTCAAAGAGAGGGGCGCAGTCTTTTCCTCCTGCCGCTTAACCCGGCCGAGGAGATACGCAAGATCGATTTGCGGCTGAACAACGCGCCCGTCGTCGGAATCGTAATCGGCGCCTGGAAAGACTTACTTTAGCCCGGATTATTCATGAAATGTCCCCTCCTTTTCAAGGAGGGGAATTGAAGGG
>JBHHVT010000306.1:0-2056 GCA_046754425.1 Nitrospinota bacterium
GACAGGGGGGTATTACTTTTTGTTGATATCCTCGAACTCGGCATCGACCACGCTGCCCTGTTCCTCGCCCGCCGGACCGCCGGTTGCGCCTTCGCCGGGCGCTTCGCCTCCGGGAGGAGGCCCGCCAGCCGGGCCGGCATCCTTATAAATGGCTTCCGCCAATTTATGAGCCGCCGTGCTTAGCGCCTCGGTCGCCGCTTTTATCTTTTCAACATCGTCGCTTTCAGCCGCCTTTTTCAACTCCGCTATCGCGTCTTCAACCGGTTTGCGGACATCTTCCGGGAGTTTTTCCTTGTTCTCGCTTAGAGTCTTTTCCGTCTGATAGATAAGCGTATCCGCCTGATTGCGCGCATCCACAGCTTCGCGTTTTTTCTTGTCCTCCTCGGAGTGCTTCTCGGCTTCCTTCACCATGTTTTCTATCTCGTCTTCCTTGAGGCCGGAGCTTGAGGTGATGGTGATTTTCTGCTCCTTGCCGGTGCCCTTGTCTTTCGCGGAGACATGGACGATGCCGTTCGCGTCGATATCGAAAGTTACCTCTATCTGCGGCACGCCGCGCGGTGCGGGCGGTATGCCTTCCAGGTGGAACCGCCCCAGCGTCCGGTTATCTCCCGCCATTTCGCGCTCGCCCTGCAGGACGTGTATCTCCACCGATGTCTGGTTATCCGCCGCCGTTGAGAAAATTTCGCTTTTCTTGGTCGGTATCGTCGTATTGCGCTCGATCAGCTTGGTAGCAACCGAGCCTAGCGTCTCGATACCGAGCGAGAGAGGCGTTACGTCCAGAAGCAGGATGTCCTTCACGTCGCCAGCCAGCACGCCCCCCTGAATGGCGGCGCCAAGCGCCACGACCTCGTCCGGGTTCACGCCCTTGTGAGGTTCCTTGCCGAAGAACTCTTTTACACCGTCATGTATCCTGGGCACGCGGGTTGAGCCGCCCACAAGAACGGCCTCGTCAACGTCGCCGGGCTTTACGCCCGCGTCTGAAAGAGCCTGTTTTACGGGCGCCGCCGTTTTCTGAACAAGATCCTCTATCATCTGCTCGAATTTCGCGCGGGTGAGCTTGATGTTCAGATGCTTGGGACCCGTCTGGTCGGCCGTTATGAACGGCAGGTTTATCTCCGTTTCGGGTACCGTGGAGAGCTCCATTTTGGCCTTTTCGGCCGCCTCTTTCAGCCGCTGCAACGCCATCGCGTCCTTGCCGAGGTCTATTCCCTGGTCTTTTTTGAACTCCGCTATAAGCCAGTCGATGACGCGCTGGTCAAAGTTGTCGCCGCCCAGGTGCGTATCGCCGTTAGTCGATTTTACTTCTACCACGTTGTCGCCGACTTCGAGGATGGAGATATCGAACGTACCGCCGCCGAAGTCGTAAACGGCTATAATTTCATCCTTTTTCTTGTCCAGACCGTATGCCAGCGCGGCGGCGGTCGGCTCGTTGATAATCCGCTTCACGTCAAGACCGGCTATCTTGCCCGCGTCTTTTGTAGCCTGGCGCTGGGCGTCGTTGAAATAGGCCGGTACCGTGATGACGGCTTCTTTCACCTCTTCGCCCAGATAGGCTTCCGCGGACTTCTTCAGTTTGGAGAGAATCATCGCGGAAATTTCCGGGGGAGAGTACTCTTTCCCATTGCAGATTACCTTTACGTCGTCGTTGGTCCCCTTCACTTCAAACGGAACCATTGTCAGTTCTTCCTTTACCTCGGAATGGCGCCGCCCCATGAAACGTTTGATGGAGTAAACTGTGTTATGCGGATTTGTGACCGCCTGACGTTTCGCCACCTGACCGACGAGTATCTCGCCGTCTTTCGTAAAAGCCACGGTCGATGGCGTTATGCGTGAACCTTCTTCATTTACAATGACTTTAGGCTCACCGCCCTCCATGACGGCCACGCACGAATTCGTCGTGCCGAGGTCTATTCCAATTATTTTAGCCATATCTCCTCCGGGCTTTTTATTAGTTTAATTTAGCTTCGATAATAAATAAGACCGCAAAGGTGGTTCGTCAAGCTATTTTCCTTGAATATTAATTGACCGCCTCCCGGCTGGTAGAATGACCTTCTAA
>JBHHVT010000307.1:0-2017 GCA_046754425.1 Nitrospinota bacterium
AAATAAAGGACAACATAGGTTACGACATTCACGATTCATTAAGCGTGCTGTTGTCTACTTCCGGCACAACCGGCAGCCCGAAACTGGTACGGCTTTCGATGGAAAATATTTACGACAACGCAAACTCCATACGCGAGTATCTGGAAATCAAGCAAGATGAAAGGGCCATCAGCAGTTTGCCTATACACTACTCATACGGCCTTTCAGTACTGAACAGCCACCTGTTGGCGGGCGCGTCTATCGTAATGACCGGAAAAACCATAATCTACCCGGATTTCTGGGACGTTTTTAACGATAATGAATGCTCGTCCTTTGCGGGAGTTCCCCATTCCTACCGAATTTTGGATCGCAGCGGTTTCGCTAAACGATCGACGCCGACTCTGCGTACGATGACGCAGGCCGGCGGTAAAATGGAAAATAACCTTATAGATAAATATTCCAGGAATTTAAAAGCGCGCGGCGCCCGTCTTGTAGTCATGTACGGACAGACGGAGGCGACGGCGCGTATTTCATATCTTCCGCCGGAAATGCTTCCCGAAAAACTCGGCTCCATTGGCATAGCGATTCCCGGCGGCAAACTGGCAGTATTTGACGGGGAGAATGAAATTACGGAACCGCATAGGGTGGGGGAGATCGTTTACTACGGTAAAAACGTCATGCTGGGCTACGCTACATCGCCCGCTGATCTTGCCGACGGCGATCTTATGAAGGGGAAGCTGCGTACAGGTGACATCGGTTATTTTGATGAAGACGGATATTTTTTCATCAAGGGCAGGATAAAACGTTTTGTAAAAATTTATGGGTTGAGGATAAACCTTGATGAACTGGAGGAAAAAATGAAAATCCACGGTCCGACGGCCGTTACCGGAAACGATGAAAAGGTTTTCGTATTTTGCGGTTATGGCGGTGAAGCCGATTATGATAACTACCGTAGGGAGCTGGCAAAAGTTTATAAGCTGAATATAAATACGTTTATATTTAAAAAAATCGATTCGCTGCCGGCGAAATCTTCCGGAAAAATAGATTATAAAAAGTTGAATGAAATGGCCGGAATAAGCTATGTAGATTCCGGCGATCAGTCCAAATAAACCAGGTAACATAAACCATGGAACTATGCACTAACTGTATTTTACCGGCGACTTTTCCGGGAGTAAAGTTTGACGAACGCGGCGTCTGCAACCATTGCAACAGTTTTAAAGGCACCGTAACACTTGAAGAGCACAGGCAAAAATACCAAAAGAACTTTCTTGAACTTATCGAGCAGTATAAGGGGAGGTCCGAATACGATGTTCTGATGTGTTACAGCGGGGGCAAGGATAGCACCTATACCATGAAAATCTTCAGGGAAAAATACAACTTAACCGTTCTTGCCCTGACCTTTGATAACGGTTTTATATCGCCGAAGGCAATGGATAATATGAAAATAGTTGCCGACCGGCTTGGCGTGGATCATATTATTTTTAAGACGCGCTTCGATATTCTGAAAAAGATATTCGCCGCCGCCGCGGAGAAGGAGCTTTATTCAAAAAAAACGCTTGAAAGAGCCAGCACCATCTGCACATCGTGCATCAGTTTTGTGAAGTCCTTGGCGCTTAAAAGCGCGTTGGAAAAGGAAATACCTTTTATCGGGTACGGCTGGTCGCCTGGTCAGGCGCCGATACAGTCGTCGCTTATGAAGACAAATCCGCGACTTATCCGCATGACGCAAAAGGTCGTTTATGACCCGCTTTACAAGCTGGTAGGCGACGATATTCGTCCCTATTTTCTTGAGGAAAAGCATTTTAAAAAGGAGGTCGACTTCCCTTATAACGTTCACCCGCTAGCATTTTCGGAATATAACGAGGACAAAATTATTGAAAACCTGAAAGAGCTTGGCTGGGAAAAGCCGGATGACACGGACCCAAATTCAACAAACTGCCTGCTGAACGGTTTAGCGAATCAGATCCACGAAGATCGATATGGATACAATCCCTATGCCTTTGAAATTGCCAAAATGGTAAGGGAAGGTGTTATGACA
>JBHHVT010000308.1:0-1996 GCA_046754425.1 Nitrospinota bacterium
TGTTGTGCGAACGACTGTCGCGCGACGGATCGGAATAGGCGTGAAACTGCCGCAAGCCGGTAACCTCGATAGACGTCTCCTCCCTGGCCTCGCGCGCCGCCGCCGCCTCGAGCGTTTCACCGTAGTCCACGTAACCGCCGGGCAGGGCCCACTTGCGCGGTTCGTTTTTGCGGTGAATAAGCACTATGCAGCCTTCGGGCATTTCGATGATTATGTCCACGGTCGGCAGCGGGTTCCTGAAAAACTCCACGTCGGCTCCGCGTTTTTTGCAGGAAACGGTCTTTTTCACAGCCATATTCTACCGCTTGGAATTCCAGGGACACCATACTTAATTCATAGCGGAATTAAGTATGGTGTCCCCATAAATCTGGGTTAGCGGACAAGATCGTATGAACGAAGCGCCAGTTCAAGGTTACCCCTATTCTCGCTCGACATCGGGGTGAGCGGCAGCCGGAATTCCTCTTTCATCATTCCCATCATCGCAAGTGCGGTCTTTACCGGAACAGGATTGGTCTCAATAAACATCGCCTTGTTCATAACGCGCAGGTTGTAAGCAAGCGCAAGCGCCTCATCGAGTTTCCCCTCGAAGAAGAGGTCGTGCATGCCCGCCGCCATGTCGGGCAGTACGTTAGCGGTAACCGATATGGAACCCTGCCCGCCCACCGCAAGAAGCGGGTAGTTAATCGCGTCGTCGCCGGAAAGCAGTAAAAAGTCGTCCGGGCAAAGCGCCAGTATCTCCATCGCCTGTTCAAGCGAGCCGGACGCTTCCTTTATGCCGACGATGTTATCGTGCCCGGAAAGGCGCGCGACCGTCTCCGGCGCGATGTTAAGCGCGGTGCGGCCAGGCACATTGTAAAGCAATTGCGGAATGTCCACCGCGTCGGCTATCTCCATATGGTGGCGGTAAACGCCCTCCTGAGACGGTTTATTGTAGTACGGCGATATCAACAGCGCGCCGTCCGCGCCAAGCTCTTTGGCGGCCTTCGTAAGCCGTATCGCTTCCGAGGTCGAGTTGCTCCCCGTTCCCGCGATAACCTTGACCCGGCCGTCCACGGCTTTCACGGCCCACTCCACAACATGGTTGTGCTCGTCGTGGTTCATCGTCGCCGATTCGCCGGTGGAACCGCACGGAACTATCCCGTGAGAGCCGTCTTCGATGAGCCATTCGATATGCTCCACGAAACGCGCCTTGTCCGGAGCGCCGCCGTCGAACGGCGTCACAACGGCAACTATCGATCCTTTAAACATAGATTATCTACCCCTTCCTGACACAGTAACCAAGTATAGTGTACGGCCATAACGAAGTCACTCGGCATTAAGCCGGATTATCGGCCGCCCCCTTGTTCCACGAACCGATTTCAATAAGGTTCCCTTCGGGGTCAGCTATCATTGAAGAGCGCATACCCCACGGCTCATCGCGCGGTCCGTATATCTCCCTGCCGCCCGCTTTTATTATACGGTCGAATTCGCGGTCCACATCCTCGAACCTCGGAAAATCCATCGCAAACTCAAACGTCCCGTTTATCCCATCCGGGTAGGACGGCTCGTGCCCAAGCAGTTCAGGAAGCATTTTTCTTTCAAACATCGAAAAACGTATCCCTTCGTGATTGAATTCCGCGAAAGGAGATTGCCCGTTCCAGTCTATCGGGATTCCAAGAACGTCCCTGTAAAACGCCACCATTTCGGGCAAGTTCTTTACGAAAAGCCCGATCATGTCGAAGCGAAATTTCATTTACTCCCCTCCCTTACGTTCGGGAGTTGAAATTGGGGTGAGCGATGGGACTTGAACCCACGACCTCTGGAGCCACAATCCAGAGCTCTACCAACTGAGCTACGCTCACCATATAACGAACGGACAGTGTGAACCAACCCGCCTCTCATTTCAACCACCCTGCGGGTGGAGGCAATATGCTGGCGCTTATATTAACTGCCGTTAAGAGACTGCTAGCCCGGATTATTCATGAAATGTCCCCTCCTTTTCAAGGAGGGGAATTGA
>JBHHVT010000309.1:0-1993 GCA_046754425.1 Nitrospinota bacterium
AACTATCCCGGACGTTAAACCGCCCCATGTTCGGTTATATAAAATGTTTTTCTCAATCGTCCAACGATGCGGCATTTTAATGGCCTTAAAACGCTGTCCGCTTTTGATATCCGGCGCCCTACTTTATCTTGTCGAAACAAGGTTCTTCGGGGCCTTAAATTAATTACATCTACCACGCTACGGTAGGTATTGAACGAAGGGCGATATCCTCCGATCTTTTGCCCCTTAAACGGGGGGCTCCCTAAAGGGAGTGGAAACTTGATTTTATTTTACACCTAACCGGTCAATTGGCAAGCTTAATGTCCCTTGATTCCCTGATAAGGGGCGTGTTTTTTCTCCAATAATCCAAAAAAGAAAGCACCTGCGCGGGTAAAATGGATTCAGACTAATAAACACCAATTCACCCGGGAGGTGCTAATGAAAAAGATACAGGTAAAACCCGAAAAAGTCGAGATAGATTTTACGGACGAAGCGATAACGCCGAGCGGCGGCAGTCTGTTCTTGTCCCGGATGGCGTTTCACCTGGAGCTTCCCGAGCTGTTGCGCAATCATGTTCATATAAAAAAACGCAGCCGGGGCGCATCGGATGAAGAGACGCTGCTGTCGGTCATCTACAGCCTTGCGCAGGGTGACGGGGCGTTGCGCGACGTTGACCGTCTTTTGGCGGACGATCCCAGGCAGAAGGTACTTGGGTTATCCAAAGTTCCCGGTTCCCGCAGGCTCGGGGAGTATCTCTACCGCTTCGACCAGTATGCCGTTGAAATGCTTCTGGCTGTGGCGCGGTCGGTATGCCGCAAGGTTGCTCCAGCCGTAGCGCGTCACGAGAAAGACGCCAAAGGATACGTTCCTGTGTTCGCGGACGGTTCCGGTATCGAAGTGAGCGGGGAATATTGCGAACAGGCCAAATACGGATACAACGGTGAAAAGCAGTATTGGTTGCACTCCGTGTTCATCGGTTCCTTGTGGGCCAGTCAGCGGCTTAACCCGGGCGGCGTGGACGTTGCGGCGGGCTGGAAGGAACAGCTTGAGCAGGATATAGCCCCGCTGCTTATAGGCGTTCCTGTCTGGTTCAGGGCGGACAACGCCTATTATCGGAAGGATGTTGTGAACTACGTTTTTGAACAAGGCTGGGACTACTCCATAAGCGTAACCAGCGGTACCTACAAAAAGCCGCTTAAACAGGAGGTGGAATGCCTTTTACCGGACGATTGGGAAAAGATAAGCTCCATCGAGGATGCGGCGTTCGTTTACCATCAGCCCTCCGGCTGGAAAGACGAGCAGGCGTACCTGGTTGTTCGTACATGGTGGGACGGGGAGCAGAGGCTTTTGACCCCCAGGTATACGTTCATCCTCATAAGCCGCACCGACCTGCCGCTTGCAGAACTTGTCCGCCGACACAGGGGGAAGTGCGGGCAGGAAAATGCCCAAAAAGGGCCGCTTATCGACCTCGATCTTCACCACCCGCCGTGCCTTAAGTTCGACGCCAACCGCGCCTTTTACACGGCGGGGCAGATAGCGCAGATGCTGCTGGTTGCCGTGCAATACGAACTGCTGCCGGACTCCGCCCGCAAACATGGGATAAGAACCATCATCAGGGATATGGTCCGGGTGGCGGGCCGGCTCGTGCGGCACGGACGGCGGTGGATAATGAAGTTTGCCAAGACAGCCCTGCGGCTTGACTGGATAGCACACGCCGCCGACAGGCTGGAGGCGGGACTGCCTCCGCCCATTAACGCTTAACCGAAACTTTTAAATTAAATCGATTGCTGTAGCGGGATGATTGCGCCTTTACTCACTGAAAAACAGTCGCCCAAAACGGTGTGGCGGAAAAAACGCCGAAATGTATCAATAAGACTTAACTGAACCCGGATTAACAACATAAAAACGGCGACACCACCACTAAAATGGTCTTACGGCTACCTTATCCGGGAATCGAGGCTGACAGACTCTATATGTTTCCTGTCCGCCCTGAGCGCCGCTATCATGCCAAGAA
>JBHHVT010000310.1:0-1992 GCA_046754425.1 Nitrospinota bacterium
CATGCATTAAGAATAACCACCATATGGCGACATGTCAATCGTTAACTGCTCTAGCAAGTCGCCTCTACCCGCTGGGTGGTGGCGCGCCCGGCAGGATTTGAACCTGCGACCTACGGATTAGAAGTCCGTTGCTCTATCCCCTGAGCTACGAGCGCATTCAACTGCCTGAAATATAACACGGCGATAGAGCGCTCACAATTGACGCAATAAAAAATGCCGCCCGTCAATTAAGACGGGCGGCGGTACCAATTCGACGAATGAATTATTACCTTATTCGTTATCTATTTATCCTTGAACCACTCTTTCAGGCCGTCGCCGGAAGCCTTCATGCCGGTGTCGCCTTCGTGCCAGTCCGCCGGGCAGACTTCACCGTGTTTTTCGGAGTATTGAAGGGCCTCCAGAAGCCTCAGCGTTTCGTCCACGCTTCTGCCGAGGCCGAGGTTGTTAACGACCTGGTGCTGTACAACGCCTTCCTTGTCTATCAGGAACAGACCGCGGTACGCGATCCCCGCGCCTTCTACGAGAACATCATAATCTGCGGAAATTGTCTTGTTCAAGTCCGAAATCAGCGGATAAGTGACGCCTTCGATCCCGCCGACTTTTTTCGGTGTGTTGATCCATGCCAGATGCGAAAATTTGGAATCGACCGAAACGCCGATAACCTGAGCGCCGCGCTTTTCGAACTCGCCCAGCTTGTCCTGGAATGCGTGTAACTCTGTGGGACATACAAAAGTGAAATCGAGCGGGTAGAAAAAGAGGATTATATATTTTCCCTTGTAATCTGATAGGGAGACCCCCTCCTTTATCTCGCCGTTAACGACCGCGTCCGCCTTGAAATCCGGTGCCTGCCTGCCTGTTAGTACTGCCATTTTAATACCTCACAATCAATAAATGTTAAATGATTAAATAATTTCAATCCAACTCGTGCATAATACTACATCATCCGCTCCAGAATGCAAGCATAAAATATTAGAATGGTGCGATAAGCCCAGCTTTTCTCACATATTTTAGAATTCATGTTGATATATTGTCAAGAATGAGGTATATTGGTTTTTATGATGAGCACTGGTTTAAGGGAAATTCCGGATACCGATGCAGAAACCGGGCAGACGCCCGGCACCGTACTGGCCACTAATATAAGGAAACTGCGCGCATCGATGAAGATGACTCAGGCGCGTCTGGCAAAAAAGGCAGGTCTGCCGCGGGCTACGGTCGCCCTGCTGGAAAGCAAAAGGAGCAATCCGTCCATCAACTCTGTTGTGGCCATTGCGCGCGCAATGGGCGTTGGCGTGGACGACCTTATGAACGAAGTACGCGCCAGCTCCACGACAATCGTGAAGCGGGCCGACAAGAGACCGACGGAGATGGCGGAAGGCAGGTTCATGTCCACCGTTGTTTCACCAATAAACTCGAAGCATATTCTTATGCAGGAGATATCGATGATGCCGGGCTGTTCGTGCAAGGGCAAACCGCATCCGATAGGATCGCAGGAGTATTTCCTGTGTAACGAGGGCGATGCCACAGTGGTTGTGGACGGCGACGCAAACGAGGTAAAAGCTGGCGATCTCATCTTTTTTCAGGGCAACCTCCCCCACTTTTACCACAATCGCACCAACAGGCCCGTACATGCCTTTTCTGTCGTCGTCTATCTGGACTAGGTTCGCCAGGCCACCTTGCAGGTGGAGGCAATTTGCTGTCGCCAGCGACGGCGGCCTTCAAAAAACAACACAGAACCGGAATTTCTGATGTAGTGGCGGGTCTGCACCAAGGCGGGTAGGGCAAGCCTGCCCCTACATACGATAACTGCGCCAGTGCTATCTATAGTTGAATGTAGTAAATTGTTGATATATTATGTGCTTTTTATGAAAAGTTTAGATATGTATGCTTAATATTTTTATTTTTTCTTGACAAATATTCTTCAAATTGTATATAAAACATATCGTATGATCTATCGGTTGATTTATCGATGGATTGCACGCTAGGTAATTCGAT
>JBHHVT010000311.1:0-1955 GCA_046754425.1 Nitrospinota bacterium
TTGCCGAGTTCATGCAATCCTAGCCCGCCAGCGGCGGGAGGCAATATGCCGGCGCAGGTGCGGGCTGCTTCGATAGGGGCCGGGCTTGCCCTGCCCTGGGCGCAGCGAGCGGCGCCCCTACAAGAATTGTCTGTCGGCACGGCCGACCTAGTCGCTTTTTATGAGGGCGAAGACCGGGTGGCCGCCCAGCTTATCGCGTCCTTTTAAGAACGTAAGCTCCACAATGAAGGCCACCCCCGCCACTTTCGCGCCGAGCCGTTCCACAAGGCTGATTGACGCGGCCATCGTCCCGCCGGTCGCCAGCAGGTCGTCCACCAGCAGCACGTTGTCACCGCTGTTGAAGGCGTCCTTGTGCACCTGAATTTCGTTGGTGCCGTATTCGAGGGAATATTTTTCCGATACTGTTTCTCCCGGCAGTTTGCCCGGTTTGCGGATAAGGGTTACGCCGCAGCCGAGCCTCAGAGCCAGCGCGGCGGCCACCACGAAACCCCGCGCCTCGACACCCACCACCTGGTCGATCTTTTCATCCTTATAACGGTCGGCCAGCAGATCGACAACCCGCTTTAACCCTTCCGCGTCGTTGAACAAAGTGGTGAGGTCTAAAAACTTGATTCCCTTTTTCGGAAAATCGGGGATAATCCTTATCTTTTCCAACAATTCCTGCGCGGCTGTTTCCATAATATCTCCAATAAATATAGTGTTCGGTATCGGTCGTTCGGCAACGTAGTTTACCAGAGTACGGACGTATTTATATATCATCCGCTAGGCGGACAGCAAACTACGGCAAAGCCAGGAAACCACCTTTTATAGATAGTTTTCAAAAGGCTGCTTGCACTTGCGCCAGCCAAATGCCTCCACCTGCAAGGTGGGCTAAAGCAAATTCTCGTGAAATCCGATATAGACGGCAAGAGTTGTAGAAGTGGATGAAAATGAACAAACGGGGAGTTGACTGAAATGTCTCTGGGCCTTACAAACGCCAGGTTGTCGCCAATGGGGGGAAGACGGTTACGTACGCAAAAAGTGGCGCCGGCAAGAACCAGCATAGCTGAAGACGCGAAATTCATACCGAAACCGCGCAAACGTGTTCACTTCAAACTGATTGGCGGCAACGGCGGCAACATCGCCCAGGGACGGCTCGGGAAATTCGGCCTTACAGCCCAGTTCAACGAATCCGCGTACAATGGCAAGCCGCCCATTGTTGTAATGGAGATAGATAATACTCCCGCAAAAGATTACAGCGTTATCGCGACACAGGAAGAGGGCAGGCAGACCAACCACGCCGCGCAGACGCACTACACCCAGCAGTACGACTCCTACGGAAGGCCGATTATCGGCTTCAGCAGGGAACCTTACGATTTCGCCGCGGCGAAATACATATCTTTAACGAGCCAGATAAAGTTTCAGGAAAACGTTGATAAAACACGCGAACTTAACAACGAACGTAACCGGGAAACGTTAAACGGCGACGTTTACGATCTTGCCCTGCAGGAGATGAAATATCTCGGTGAAAGGCCGGTAACAGAACAGGGCGTGATAGATTCGAAACCGAACGTATCGAACCTGCCGGGCGCCGATAAGCTGCCCGACAGCAAAATGATCGAATACGACCCGAAAGATGTAAAACTTCCCGGCTCGGGTTCCGGACCGAAAGAGGGGATGATAAATACGGATGAAGCCGCAAAGCCGCAGTTAAAAACCGACGGCAGCGTAAAAGGCGAATCGTCTGCCGTTAAAACCAGCGGCAAGTCGGCGGTAGAGGTGGCGGAGATGATGGGTATTGAACTGATGAAGGTTGCAAAACCTGCCAATGTCGAGGCAATCGCAAACCTGCACAAAGCGGAAAAGATTTTAAAACCGGCATCCGTCTCCCTCTCCGTTTAGTCCGCTTTATTCGCGAATAATACCAAGTTGCAATCATGCTGATGGTTAAGTTCTTATTCCTCCCCTTTTCAAGG
>JBHHVT010000312.1:0-1925 GCA_046754425.1 Nitrospinota bacterium
ATGCGTGCAAGTAGCATATTTTAAACTGGTTACGACCTATAATTTGAAAATTCAATTTCTTCATGAATAATTCGGCCTAGCATCCCGTCGGAAGAATCGAACCCGACGACACTGCCGGCATCCCCGACGTGCCGGGCGATATCAAGCGCCGGGTATCCGGTACCGCTTCCGATATCGACGACGTTGTGACCCTTTGCGATGCCTGCCTGCTTTATGATTTGATCGTTAATATTCTCCCAGCCGGCAACCAGATAATCGTTTACTTCCCAGGCGGCTGCGACGCTGTCCCACTCACTGCTTGGCAAATCAGACTATGCGGATAAAATCACGCAAGCGTTATCATCGTCACTTCCGGCGGGCTGTTAAACCGCACCGGCACCAGCAGATGACCGACGCCGCGGGTAACGTAGGTAACGCGCTTTCCGTCCTCAACCCTGCCCTCGCGGTATTTCTGACCGTAGATGGACGGGACAATAGCCTCCCCGTTCCTGAACGGCAGAGGCATCTGCCCGCCGTGCGTATGACCGGAAAGGACAAGGTCTACCTCCCTTTTTTCCTTATCGATCCTTTGATTTATGTCCGGGTTGTGACTCAATAGAATTTTTACGGAGTTGCCGTTGAGGCTTTTGTACGCTTTATTTAGCGAACAGCTTCTCGACCAGAAATCGTCTACGCCGAGAACGTCTATCAGCTCGCCGTCCTTTTCGAGTTTTACATTTTTGTTTCTCAGCCAGACGACCCCAATCCGCCGCGATAACTCGGAGGTAATCATCTCCACCGCATGTGAACCGCTCCAGAAATCGTGGTTGCCCAGCACGGCGTAGATACCGTAGGGCGCTTTCAGTTGGGACAATCCTTCAACACAGCGGTCGATATATCTTTTTCTGATTTTGCCCACGGAGCGGGATCTTATTTTGGTATGCCCCGATATGAAATCGCCGGCAAGGGCGATGGCGTCCGGTTTTTCGTTCATGGCCATCTGCGCCGCCGCCTCGATATGCCCGCGGCTGACCACCAATGAAGAGTGAAAATCGCTCAGCAAGGCTATCTTGAATCCTTTAAAAGCTAACGGCAGCGCGTTTATTTTCACACGGACGTTTACGAGTTCCATGTTGTGCGGAGTGGCGTTGTAGTAGCCCTTGAGCACCGAAAACGCCGCGGCGCTCACGACGGAATTTGCGACGAGCATCCTTCCGGCAAAAATATTCATATACGGTTTATTCTACCAGACAAGGCGCTCAATCAGCCGTAGCAGGCTGCTTTTTTTCCTTAATCCCAAGGATGTACTCCCTGGTTATAAACCTCAGGCAGCCGGTTCCTTTTGTAACGCAAACCGCGCCCGGGGAGCAGTTTAGCCGACACGCGCCACCGCGTAGAACACCCGTCCGCCCGGGTACGGATTACGGCTTCCACATTCGGTCATCCCCAAGGCGTTTTCCTATTTTGAAAATTATTCGACCAGTTCTTTTTCATTGACGACCTGGGAATAAACCTCCTTTAATTCAGCCAACAGATCATAAACTTCCTTATGTTTATTTTCTTTAATCTCCAGTTGTTCTTCAGCTATTCTGGGTAACGCCGACATCTTGCGTTTGAGACTTTTGATATGGTTCCCCAAGACAATCGTATCCGTCATAATCTTTATCTGCTCTTTCATGGCGTCCGGTATGTCGTGTTTCAAAATGCCCTGAATTGAATCAACACTCAGCATCTCCGTTTTTACGTCGCTCTCGGCCTTTACAGAAGCGTGGTTTAACCGGTCGTCCCTCAACGCCGATGTAAATCCGAGTATTACCGGCTTATCGCCTTCCTTGACCTCGATTTCCCGTATTTTGGTGCCGTCCTCGTTGTAGGAAACCTTTCCATTTAGACGCTTGTAGATGTAATATGCGGGGATATCCCCTTCCGAAATTATCCACTGACCT
>JBHHVT010000313.1:0-1919 GCA_046754425.1 Nitrospinota bacterium
TTTCTTCGCTCTCCCTTAGCGTCTCCTCCGCCTGCCTGCGCTCTGTGATGTCGAAGTTAATGCCTAACAGCTTTACGGGTTTTCCGGTTTCGTCAAGGGCTACTTCTATCTTATCGTGAACGATGCGTTCTTCCCCATCGGGCCTTATTATCCGTATATCAAATGCGGCTTTATGCCATTTTCCTGAAAGTAGTTTTTCTCCATATTCAGTAACTACTTTTCTATCGTCCGGATTAACTAGACCCATGAACAGGTCATAGGTGGGTACAACTTCACCCGGCTTATATCCGTAGATTTTATACATCTCGTCCGACCATTTTGTTTTTCCGGATTTAATATCAATCTCCCAACTACCCACATGGGCGATTTCCTGCGCCCTTGCCAAGCTCTCTTTACTTTGGCGAAGCTCCTCCTCCGCCCGTTGGCGTTCGGTGAGTTCGTTTTGGACTTCCTCAAAAAGCTGTGCGTTATAAACCGCGCTTCCCAGTTGAATTCCGATGGACGAAATAAGTTCCAGTTCATCAGCCAGGAAGGCTTGCGGTCTGCGCGTGGCCAGCGTTACGGCGCCCAGCATTTTTCCGGCTGAGAGGATTGGTGCGCTCGCCATAGTCTTAAAACCTTCTTGTACGACGTAGGGAGCAAGCCGCTCCGTGGGATATTGCTCTGTATTCAGCGCCACGGCCTTTTTCTCGGCCACAGCCTTTCCGCTTATACCTTCGCCGCGTTTTAGCTGCATGATACTGTCTGCAAATTCGTCCGATAAGTTACGGTAGGCGCGAAGCGTCAGCGTTTCGCCGTCCGGTTCGGACAGGAGTATTGCTCCACCATCGACATTCAGAGTATCGATCGTCGCGTCAAGGGAGTCGTTCAGCAGTATTTCCAGGTTTAACGTTTGCGCGCCGGCGCGGTCGATGGCGTAGAGAGTGGAAAGTTTCTCGTGCGCCTTTTCAATTTCTTCCTCCGCCCGTTGGCGCTCGGCGATGTTCAGGACAAGCGGACGAAACAGGAAGAAGTAAAGAAAAGGAGAAACCAGCAAAATCAGTAAGGAAGAATCCAGCAGAGACTCAACTACCGGTGAAAGGGGGCCAATGATAGAAAAAGCAATCATTATCATCGATTCGACACTGAATATGGAAACGGCGGTAATGAACAAGAGATACATAGGCGATCTCTGATGTTCCCCCAAAGCAGCGTCTGTCACGGCAAACCGGTTAATTACCCAAAGACTGATAGCCAGAATCCCTACCGCCAGAAAATACAACACCAGCATTCTTTCAGTCATGCCGCTCGCGGTCGAGCTGAGGGCGGCCGCGGGGACACGGGATACTATTTTCCAGTAATATGAAGTTGGCGCCGGCGCCGCGCCGCTTGGTTCTAACGGTTTGCCCCCCCACCCGGCTCTGCTTGACTTAAGGCCAATCGCGATAGGATAAACGGTATCAAATGTAAAAATACCGTTTTTGTTCTCAAACTGTCCCGACTCTGAATCTGTTATTTTGCTCCATGCGTCGGGGAAATCGCGGCCAAACTTCCGATCCTTTTTTTTCTCGTACATAAAGCCCCAGGTATCCTCCGGTTTCGGCCCGAAAAGCCAGTAGCCGTCGGAATTTAAAAGCATAATATCGCTCTCTGGAGGAGTTTTATGCAGCCTAAGGTTCGCTAACAATTTTTCACCAAAAAAGTTCAGAAGAATTATTCCACGTTTATTCCCCTGCCCGTCGAATACCGGGGACCCGAAGCGTATCATCGGCTTGATCGGTTGTTCGATTTCCCCATGTTCGACATTCAGGTCGAACGGCGATACGAACAGTTCCCCATGCTTTAAGGCGATGGTTTCCTTGAAATAATACCGGTTGCCCTTGAACTGAAGCCGATCCGCGGGAACTACGGCCGGCTTGCCGTTATTGTAGTTGACGCGG
>JBHHVT010000314.1:0-1917 GCA_046754425.1 Nitrospinota bacterium
GCACAGGCATTCTTGTCTGTGCCACTAAATATTATTTAAGTGAGAGTCACGCGCCCTCGCGTGACCTACACGCTGGCTCATACTTGCAGTGTGAACCTTATCTCTTCTTATCTGGTCTTTGGGTAAGTACAGAGCCAGATAGAGTCTTAATCTCTTTATTAGTAAGACTGCCTGGCTTCTTCAATCCCTTTGAAGCAATAGATCCAACCTTACTTGATGTCTTTTCATTCTTTCCCATAATATCACCTCCTTTCAATCACACTTTGAGTAACCGCAGGAGCGGCAGTAGAGGCAGCCTTCAGCGAATTCCAAAGAGCCGCCGCAGTCCGGGCAGGCGCCTATCGCGAGATGCTTGAGAAGGTTCGTTTTGTTGCCGTTACCGCCGCTGTATGCCGCCGGTTTCGGTTTGGCTTCTTCTACTACCGGTAGTGTAAGCTGGGCGTCGCGCGCCTCTTTATCCTCCTGATAGCTCATGAACGCCTTGGCGATTGCATCGGCGCAACTGAGCACTTTCCCACCTCTCTCCCAGGCCGGCTGGTGGCACGATATGCCGCGAAGCTGGGACATAACGTCGTCAACGTTGATGCCGGATCTAAGCGCCAGCGATGCAAGCCGACCTGTCGATTCCGTCTGCGAAGCGGCGCATCCGCCCGCTTTTCCTATCTGCGTGAACACCTCGAACGGCATCCCTGCTTCGTCCTCGTTTATGGTTACGTAGATATTTCCACAGCCCGTTGCCACCTTAACCGTCTTCCCGCTGATAACGCGAGGGCGCGGCTTGGGTTGCAGTTTTGATTTCACCTCAACCGGCGCATCCTCGTTCGACGATCCGGTGCTGCCGGTCGATAACACCTGCCCTTCGCGCGAACCGTCGCGGTATATCGTTACGCCCTTGCAGCCGAGGTGGTAGGCGAGCATGTACGATTTCTCCACCTCGCTTTCAGTTGCCTTGTTGGGGAAGTTAACGGTTTTGCTTACCGCGTTATCCGTGTGCTTCTGGAAAGCGGCCTGCATACGCAGATGCCATTCCGGCGTAACGTCGTGCGACGTTATGAATAGATCGGCGATATCTTTGGGCACTTCCTCGAGGTCCTTTACAGTACCGTGAAACGCGATGGTTTCCATCAGTTCCTTTGAATAAAATCCCCTGTCCATCGCCATGCGCTCGAATATGGGGTGCACCTCCACCAGTTTGTCGTCGTCCATTACCGTGCGGATGTACGATACGGCGAATATCGGCTCTATGCCGGACGATACGCCGCTTATGATGGAGATAGTGCCGGTCGGCGCGATGGTTGTGGTTGTGGCGTTGCGAAGTTTCGGCGCGCCGGGCTTATCGTAAATGCTCCCCTTAAAGTTGGGGAATGCGCCCCTCTTTTTGGCAAGATCTGCGGACGCCTTTTTCGATTCCTTGTTGATGAATCCCATCAGCTCCTCGGCAATATTTACAGCCGCTTCCGAGTTGTACGGTATGCCGAGCGTTACAAGCATATCGGCAAACGCCATTATGCCGAGGCCGATTTTCCTGTTGGCCTTCGTCTGATTTTCAATCTCCTCAATCGGATATTTGTTCATGTCGATAACGTTATCGAGGAAATGCACGGCCGAATGCACGACACGTTTCAGTTCCCTGTAGTTAATCTTGCCGTTTTTTGTAAACTTTACTAGGTTTATGGAGCCGAGGTTGCATGATTCGTATGGGAGAAGCGGCTGTTCTCCGCACGGGTTTGTGCTTTCGATGTCGCCGATCCGCGGCGTCGGGTTGTCCCTGTTAATCCTGTCTATGAAAACTATGCCTGGATCGCCGTTCCTCCATGCGTTTCCGACAATTTTTTCCATCACCTCCGCGGCGTTTTGAGTGGCCACTACATTTTTCGTGTGCGGATCGATAAGGTTATAGTCACCGCCCTTTTCAAC
>JBHHVT010000315.1:0-1897 GCA_046754425.1 Nitrospinota bacterium
CCTGCCCGGTTTTTGCCTCGCGATTTCGGCCGTTGCGCAAAAAATTATCGCAAGATATCCCGGCGCGCTAAAGGGCGCCGTTACCGCCGCCGCTGTAGTTATCGTTATTTTCGGATCGCTCACTTACGCGCGCAACAGGCTTTTTCAGTCGCCGCGCCTGGTGTGGGAGGACACGATAAGCAAAAGCTGGGGCAAGTCGCGCGTTTACGTCGGCCTGGCCTACGATTATGTCAAGACAGGGGAGTTTCAAAAGGCCGAGGATGTTTTGCGATTCGGCAGGAGAGCTTTTAAGGATAGGGTAGATATACAGCTTGCCCTTTGCTGGACGCTGGGAGCGCAGGGCAAGTTCGACAGCATGGAGCAGGCGTTGTCGCATATTAAGCCGGTAAAACGGACGGAGTGGGCGGACTACTACAACTTCAAGGGGCTGATAGAAGGACAAAAGGGCAACGCGCAAACGGCAATGGAGCTTTTAAAAAAATCGCTGGAATATTACCCGTCGCACGTAGACGCGACGGCGAATATCGCCGTCCTGCTAAAAAGCAGCGGTAAAACAGATGAGGCGATTAAATGGCTGCGCGATGCGATAGAGAAATACCCGTATGAAGCCGATTACCATTTCAATCTGGGCAACATGCTCCTCGATAGTGATAAAATCGGCGCCCTGCTTGAATATAAACGGACGCTGGAACTCGACCCTTCTCACCGCCGCGCTAAAAAGAGTTTGCAAGCGCTTGCCGATTGATTCAAAATAAATTCCGTGATACTCTCCGTACTCTTTATTAATGAGGGTTTTAAGCTGTTATATCCGCCCGGGTAGCTCAGTCGGTAGAGCAGAGGACTGAAAATCCTCGTGTCGGCGGTTCGATTCCGTCCCCGGGCACCATTTTTTCAAAGGGTTAATTTAAATTATTTGGGATTTGGAAATTCACTTTCTTACTATATTCTTACTACATTTGGTGAATAAGTTCTTAGGGTAAGGTAAGAATGTTGCGGATAGGCGAATCTGGAGGCACTCAGGATGGAATATTAAGGGTTCCGGAGCTGCCAATTAAAAAAATTTTTAACAAAATCTTCCTGACACCAAAAAAATTCCGGTACCGAGGTGGTGTGAACTACCGTCTATCCAGTATAGATTATCAGATAATAAATATACTCGCTTGGATATGATATCAGATAGTGATACTATAAAAACGTGAAGGGGAAGCACGAAAAGACGTTAAGGGCGATATATGAAAAACCGGCAAGGGCAAACATAAAGTGGAAGGACGTTGAATCTATGCTTACCGCGCTGGGAGCTTATGTTGAGGAAGCCTCCGGATCGAGGGTTTGTATAGAATTAAACGACGTATGCGCGGTTTTTCACAGGCCCCATCCGCAAAAGGAGGCGGACAAGGGAGCCGTGGCGGCAATGAGACGCTTTTTGGAGGAGGCGGGAGTAAAGCCATGATGGAATATAAAGGTTATATGGGGCATGTCGAGTTCGATGACGAATCCGGCGTTTTTCACGGAGAGGTTATCAATACGAGGGATGTGATTACCTTTCAGGGGAAATCGGTGGCAGAATTGAAAAGGGAGTTTAAGACATCCGTGGACGTGTACCTGGCCTTTTGCAAAAAGAGGGGCAAAGAGCCGGATAAGCCGTTTTCGGGAAAATTCGTATTGCGCATCGATCCCGATCTGCATAGAAAAGTTTACGTGACCGCCAAACATGAAGGCAAAAGCCTTAATAACTGGGTGGCGGAAACTTTGAAAAAGGCTACCGCCTAGAACTTGCGGAACAGGGCGGAATACGAAGGGTTTCGGCGCTTGCCAATTAAATGGATTTTTTTAAAAAATCTTTCTGATACAAGAAAAAAATTCCGGCACCGGGATGTAGTGAACTACCGTCTATCCA
>JBHHVT010000316.1:0-1849 GCA_046754425.1 Nitrospinota bacterium
AACGGGGTCGCCGCCTATGCCGATGCAGGTGGACTGACCGAGGCCGAGCGAGGTGAGCTGTCCCACCGCTTCGTATGTAAGCGTACCGGAACGCGACACAACGCCGACGGCTCCGGGGGTATGGATATGACCGGGCATTATGCCGATTTTCGCCTTGCCGGGAGATATCACGCCGGGACAATTCGGCCCGATAAGCCTCCCTTCACTGCCCTTATGCGCCCTGAAAACATCCACAACGTCGTTTGTCGGTATGCCCTCCGTTATGCATACAACCAAATCAATGCCTGCATCGAAAGCCTCCACCACCGCGTCCGCCGCAAACGGAGGTGGAACGAATATCATCGCCGCGTTTGCGGAAGTCTCCTTGACCGCGTCGCGCACGGTGTTGAAAACCGGCATCCCTTCAACGTCCTGGCCGCCTTTGCCGGGCGTGACGCCGCCGACTACGTTGGTGCCGTAGTCGCGGCATCCCAGCGCGTGGAAAGTTCCTTCTTTTCCGGTTATGCCCTGAACTATCAGCTTTGTATTTTTATCCAGTAAAACGCTCACGCCTTTACACCCTCCTTGAGGGCGGCGACGGCCTTTTCCGCTCCGTCTTTCATCCCGTTTCCTATCAGGAAATTCAAGCCGGACTCCTTTAGAATCCTGTTTCCCTCTTCGACGTTTGTCCCTTCCATCCGGATTACTATCGGTACCTTCACATCAATCTTTTTCGCCGCCGCTACCACACCGTTCGCGAGCCTGTCGCAGCGAAGGATACCACCGAAGATGTTTATGAAAATCGCCTTTACGTTTTCGTCCGCAAGGAGGATATTGAACGCTTCCTCTATCTGCTCCGCGCTCGCGCCGCCGCCGACATCCAGGAAGTTGGCAGGTTCGCCGCCGGAATGCTTGACGATATCCATCGTCGCCATGGCAAGGCCCGCTCCGTTAACCATGCAGCCGATGCTGCCGTCGAGTTTAATGTAGTTGATGTTGTGTTTCGACGCTTCGACCTCTAGCGGGTCCTCCTCGTTTAGGTCGCGGTAGGCCAAGGCGTCCGGATGTCTGAATAGGGCGTTGTCGTCGTACCCCAGCTTTGCGTCCAGCGCGAGCACTTGACCGTCCTTCGTCTGGATAAGCGGGTTTACCTCCACCATGGAGAGGTCTTCCTTTATATACGCGTCATAAAGGCTAGTGATAAACGACGATACGGAACGTATCATCTCCTTCGGGAAGCCCAGTCCGAACGCCAGCTCCCTGCACTGGTACGGTAGCAGCCCTATCGCGGGGTCTATAAAAACTTTCAGAATTTTTTCAGGCGTCTTCGCGGCAACCTCTTCTATCTCCACGCCGCCTTCGGTGGAAGCCATTATCACGTTTCTTGCGGTTGCGCGGTCCAGCACGATGCCGATGTAAAGCTCGCGCTCTATCCCGCACCCCTGCTCGATTAAAATTTTACGCACAATGCGCCCATCCGGGCCGGTCTGGTGTGTAATGAGATTCATGCCGAGAATCGCTTTGGCATATTCCACCGCTTCGTCGGCGGATTTGGCGAGCTTGACGCCGCCGCCCTTGCCTCGCCCTCCGGCGTGAATCTGCGCCTTTACGACAACTGGAAAACTACCGAGTTTTTCGACAATTTCTCCAACGTTATCAGTGGTTTCGGTGGCATAGCCCTCCGGAACCGGTATACCGTACTTACGCAGTACTTCCTTGGCCTGATATTCGTGTATCTTCAACCCACTTCTCCTTTTGTTGAGCCTTTGAAGCTACCATTTTGCCGCACATGGAGTCAATCCCCACAAAGGTGTCGCAGTGTTAAAACTGCTGATAAAATGATATTAGAAATAGGAGGCGGTGGCTAATT
>JBHHVT010000317.1:0-1835 GCA_046754425.1 Nitrospinota bacterium
GTATTTTTCAGAAGCTGCGAATTCTTTCGTAAGAGAGCGTCACCTAAATGTGTGCTTTGGTGGAAAAGCCGTATTCGCATCGAGTTTCGGCCGTGGCGATAAGCAGTGTCAACTCCGACAACATAATCCGCATTTAGCAGGTCCATTGAATTTTCATCCAGATCAAACTGGGCGAATACACCTCCAACAAAACTTACCTGCCAACCATCTGCTTCATTTACACCGGGCCAGCGTATCAAGCCGAAAGATCCGCCAAACCCCGCAGTGCTGACTCTTGTATCTTCACGTTGTTCTGCATCGTAGTTGTGGACGTTGATAAAAACCTGCGGCTGGTTCGGATCGGCGATTAATGTGTCGAAAAGATCGCCTAATGGGAAAATAACATGCTCAGATTGGGAATCGGTCTCTTCAGCGGCCATCAGATGTGTTGCAGGAATTAGTGTAAAGGCAATAGCAAAGAATAAACCTCGAAAAAAAGATGCGAAATCATTAAAACTTTTCGTCCAAACAAATGAAATCATGAATATTTTCGACGTTGAGAATTAGTAAAACTGGAACTCTCAAACCGCTACTTTTTTTCCAGCAACCCGTTTATTTCCTCTATATCCTCATCCTTTAAAATTCCGGCAATGGCTTTAAGCTGCAATCTGCTCAGCAGGTAACCGTACCTTGTCTGGGCGAGGTCGCGTTTCACCCTGAAAAACTGTTGCTGCGCGTTCAGCACGTCCACACCGGTTCGCATTCCCACCTCGAACCCGCGTTTAGTCGAGGCCATTGAACTCCGGCTTGATAAAAGCGCCTGCTGTAGGGCAAGCACCTGGGAAATTCCGCTTTTTACGAGCAAAAACGTTTCGCGGGTTTGAAGACGTACCATCCTGAGAGCATCCTCTTTTTCGTAGAGCGCCTTTTGGTAATTTGCCTGCGCCGCGCGGATTTTGGAACTCAGCCCGCCCCCTGTGAAAAGCGGCATATTCAACTGTAGCCCTACCGTTTGTGTAGCGGTATCGCTTCCGACATTGAACGGTCCGCCGTCTGCGCTTTCGAAATCGTATGCGGCCACGATGTTAAGCGCCGGGTACCTGGCTCCGCGATTCCGCTCCATCTCCTTTTTGGCGATCATTACGCCATCCATAACAATTTTAAGCCGAAGGTTATTTTGCTCGGCTTTTTCAACCCAGTATTCCATTTCGTTCGAGTCGGGCGGTTCCAGGGGAAGCTTATCCGAGAGCCTTGCGATACGGCCCGGCTTTTCGTCAATAATTTTCTGGAGCGATTCGCGGGAAATATGCCGCCTGTTTTCCGCCAGAATTTCCTGCGACTTTACAAGGTCGAAGCGCGCCTGCGCCTCATGCGTATCGGTAATAGAGGTCCTTCCTATCTCGAATGCCAGCTTTGCATGGGCAAGCTGTTCGGCTATTGCCTCTTTTTGCGCATGAATGAAATTCAAATTATCTTCCGCCATTAGCACTTCAAAATACGCCCGGGCAACTATCAAGATAAGTTCCTGCCGCGCCAGTGAATGCTCAATCTCCGACTGATGCGTCATCAGCTTTGCCTGTGCGTAGACAGCGAGGGTTTCCATGCGGAAAAGTGGCTGGATAAGGCTGAGCGTATATCCTTTGCTTATATAGTTAATCAGGCCTCCCGGAACAAAAAAGGGGTCGCTGTAGGAAATATCCATCTCCACCTTGGTGTAATCGGCGCCAAGGTTTATCGAGGGCATTAAAAGGGAACGCCCCTGAACGATAGTTTCCCTGCCGGCGGCCAGTGACGCTTCGGCGGCGGCAATGCCGGCATCGTTTTCAAGCGCTAGCCTGTAAATGTCCATTATTGCC
>JBHHVT010000318.1:0-1821 GCA_046754425.1 Nitrospinota bacterium
TCCGGAAATGGGAGAAATGTTACGAGGAAAACGGGTTTTTCAGCAACCTGCTAGTCGGCGGCGCGCTTGCCGTGGCGAACAGCGGATTTCTCATCGTAACCGCGAAAAGAGATGAAAACGAGATGCTTGAAAAATTCGGCGATGAATATGCGGATTACATGGCCAAGACAAAGCTGTTCATACCGTTTTTATTCTGATATCGCACTATCTCGGTCTTTCGCCGAGGGTGACGGTAATCGTCCTGTATTCACCTTCCCGCCACAGTTTAATTTTTACTCTATCCCCCACCTCTTTCGCGGAAAGTATGGATACGACCTGCTGGGGCGTTTCAACCGGCTTGCCTTCCACCTCGACGATTACATCGCCGCCGACAGGTACGGTAGTGTTTCCGATGCGAACCTGCCTGTTGCCGCCTTTAATCCCCGCCTTGTCGGCGGGCGTTCCCATACTGACGGAGGCTACTACTACCCCCTTGTCGATCTTCATATCCATCGCCTTTGCGAAATCGGGAAAAAGCGGATACATCCGCACGCCGAGGTATGTGTGCGATACGTAACCTTTTGCTATCAACTGGGGCGCGGCTTTTTTAACCATGTCCACCGGCACCGCGAAGCCTATCCCGACGTTGCCGCCGCTGGGGGTGAAGATGGCGGAGTTGATACCTATGATTTTTCCTTCCGAGTCCAGCAGGGGGCCGCCAAAGAGAGCGATTTAATGCGGCATCCAAATTTCATGATTATTTCCTTTCATTATTTAATCGCCTATTATAAGATATCGCATCTTTTAGATTAAAAAATAAAGTAATGCCCATTAATATTTTTTCCGATAGATAAGGCAAATAAATCGGCAAATTGTGATAAAATTCATAGTTGAGGAGAGTTCGATGACTGGAAAAACCGGCGATATCTGTAAAGTGAAAGGGTTTTACAGATGTACGGGGCATTTTGACAGCGAAGTATTTATCGCAAAAGGCGAGAAATTCCCCTCGTGCACAGAAGATACCAGGCACGGCGCCATCTGGCAGTTCATAACCCCTGAAAAAGATTCGCACAAATTTATTTTCCAACGAATGATGAAGCAGGCGAAAAAATCCGTGACACGCAATAAGGACCCAAAGCGGGTTCTCGCCCAATCCGAACTCGATAATTAGGTCCTCACATTTCCGCTCTCCCATTAAAAGGCAGGCTCTTGCACGTTAATCAATCTGTTTAATTTCTAGTCTTATCAAGTAGAATAGATGCTCGTACCGACAATGACTATGTGTATCGATTTCGGTTTTTTATAGGGGAAAATTTTTGCCAAGTTCTTCGAAAACTGTTCCGATAGTATTGGTACCTTCTACACATGAAATCGAAATCAAATGTCCCTCATGCAATCTGATGGAAAAGATTACGCTCAAAAAAGTGCTCACAACCAAAACGAAAGCGAACTGTAAAAAATGCAACACGCCCTTTTTGGTAAAACCGAATTCCAGAGAGTATATCCGCAAGGAGACGAACTTCAACGGGATGATGGACCGGAGACCGTTTAGCCGCGGACGCAACAAGAGCGCCGTGATTGCAAGGGTTGTCGACATCGGCCTGGGAGGAATAGCGGTGGCCGTCGCGAAACATATCCCCGAAAAATACGATTTCAAGACGGGCGAAACGCTTTACGTAAACTTTACGCTTGTAAGGAAAACGGGCGACGTCGATGTTCATATCGAGGGCAAGCTGAAAAATATCGTTCCGCATAAAGCGTCCGCCACATACAAAATGGGGATAGAATTCGTAGACCTCGACGAAGATACAAGGCGGGAGATAGGCCTTTTCCTCTGGTAAA
>JBHHVT010000319.1:0-1803 GCA_046754425.1 Nitrospinota bacterium
ACCCCTTCAATTCCCCTCCTTGAAAAGGAGGGGACATTTCATGAATAATCCGGACAAGCTCAGGGTGACAACTGCAGAACGGTTGCCTGTTCCTGGGTCAGCCCGTTGCATGGGAGGCAATATGCGGCAAAGCCGTCAAAACAAACCTATAGGCTAATTATTTTGAGGCGCTCAGCAGATGCGCCGGTATGATGCCTCCGCCTGCAAGGCGGCTACCAGCCGATGGTGAGCAGGAAGACGTTTCTTTCTTCGTCTTTCTGTCCGGCGAAAGCGCCGACTTCTTCCGAGTATCGGGCGTAGGCGAGCTTAATCACCCAGAATCTGAACTCCGCGCCGAACGAGACGTAGCCCTGGTTGAGACCAGCCCTTACGGTAAACCTTTTGTGCAGGTCGATTTCCGCGCCGAGATATATACGCTTTCCCTTATCCTTGTCGTTGCCCAGCTCGCCGGCGATGTCCTTGTAGTCGAGCGCGATTGTTGTCGGGAATTTCCAGATGAAATCGGTTATCGAAACGCCGAAGTTTATAGTCTGCTCCACCTTTCCCACATCGCTTCCGAAATCCATGTCGCCGACGTTTTGTATCGAGAGGCCCACCGCAGGTTTGAACGGCCATTTTTTGAATTGATATATCCCGCCCAGGTTAAATCCGAGCGCGCTTCCGGTATTGAGATCGTTTTGAAAATCATAGTTCTTGTCGGCAAGGTCGGTGGCCGTGTAGCGTTTCGACAAACCTTTTCTCTGCACGAACATACCGGTTATGCCGATGCTGAACCTGTCTTTACCTTTTCTGGCGTCAAAGCCTTTTGAAAAGGCGACCACTCCGGCTCCATCCGCCCCGCCTTCCACGTCCACATACGGGAAAGAAGGCTGGTGCGCCTCTCCCCTGAACTTTGCCTGCGCCAGCACTCCTATCTCGAAACCGTGCCGGGTGTAGTTTGGAAACAGCGAAACCCGCAGGTACTGCGGTTTTCCGATATGTTTTCTAAGTGTGTCGGTCGTTGCGGGGAGGTCCCCGGTATCGATATCGTTCATATCGTTTATAAGTTTCGGCGTGTTGGACGCGTACTCCACCGTTAACGGAAAGGCTTCTATCCTCCCTTTCTTCACGGAGTCGAGACCGGCGGGGTTATAAAAAGCGGCGTTTTCGTCGTTGGCGACAGCCGTAAAGGCGTCGCCCATCCCCAGCGGGCGTATGCCGCGATAGAAAAAATCGAACTCAAGCGCGGATGCCGGAACGGATATGGCTATTAAGGCCAAAAAAAAGAAAAAAACTTTTAACGGTCTAATCATAACTATTTCTATTCCGCCAAATTGTTAGATACAGTTCTGCAGGTAGTTGTCTACGCTGGTGCTAGACACGGTTCCTGTAAACGCTCCTCCGCTCGATGAGCAGAATGAGGAGGTGCTGTTTTGCATATCCGCCGCGAGGTCGTTTACCTGGTCCGCGATGTCCGAATCGGCAAGCGCCGTGATGTTGTTAACATTGTTTACTGACGCGGTAATTGCGGTTGCAACGTAGGCACCGACCGTAACGGTTGAGCCGTCCGCTGTTGTAAGGGTTTCGTTAATAATAACGGTGGTTACATCGACCGCGCTGCAATCTCCGCTACAATCGTTCGGTATACCGTTGCTGTCGAAACCTCCGCCGCCTGCCTGACCGATGGCGATCACCGCGGCCGTAAGCTGTGCGATGGATTGCTGAAGGAGCTGGTCGTCCGTCTTGCTTCCTATATTGGACAGGAGCGTAACCGCGCTGTCTATCTTCGTGAAGTTATCCGCCGTAATTGCGGGCAGCAGTCCG
>JBHHVT010000320.1:0-1800 GCA_046754425.1 Nitrospinota bacterium
CCAAAGGGAATCCGCTAGCCCATTGCATGGGCAGGCAATTATGCGTGCAGCCCGCGTCAGCGCCAGCAAATAGTCAATGCCGACACGGCACAGGGCTAGCTTTCCGCCGTTTTGGGTATGGATTGCGCCAGGCTTTCAAGTCCCGCCTTGGCCTCCTCCAGATCGGGACGCAGCTTAAGCGCCGTATCGAAGGCTATTTTTGCATGATGGTAATTCTTCGTTTCCTTATAAGCCCTGCCCAAATTGAAGTGGACGTTATAGTCATCGGGATCTATTTCCAGCGCCTTGTTGTAAGAGGTTATTGCACGCGCGTTTAACTTCATGTGCCGGTAACATATGCCGAGGAAATTATAAGTGCGCGCGTCGGACGGGTTTACCTCCGCGGCTTTTTCGAAAAGCTCGGCGGACTCCCTGTACATCTGAAGCCGTATAAACGCCTGCCCCGCCAGAAATAACGCGATTTGGTTTTCAGGGTCGAACTTCATCAGTTTTTGGAGGGCAATCTTCGCTTTTTTCGGCTCGCCGTCTTCAAGGAAATAAAAAAAGATGCTCAGCCATCCTTCCTCGCTATCCGGCGTCCCCTTCAGCAGTTTGGAGAGAAGTTCCTTTGCCTCCGCTTCCCTGCCGAGTTTTTTGTTGGCCGTGACGAGATTAAAGGATGCCCCAATGCACCGCGGGTCCAACTCGACTGCCTTTTTGAACTCTTCCATCCCCGCTTCGTATTTGGAGCCGTCGTCCTTCTCATCGCCAAGCGCCATTAAACTTCTGCCAAGCCCTGCGCGGTACCTGGCCTTCAGTTTATTTGAACCGGAAGGGCTGCCGGTCTCAATCGCCTTTTTAAAATAGTTTGCGGCCTCTACATGTTCGCCTTCAAATGCGTATGCCTCGCCCAGCTTGGCCATTAGCTCGCCTGATGACGGGTTTTTTGAAAGCATCCGCAAAAGCGTTTCGATATCTTCCATGCTTTTGCCGGTTTTTTTATAGCAGGTGGCGAGTGCCCTATGCGCATCCTTATCGTTAAACGTGATTTTAAGCGCGGCCTTCAGGCGCGGAATAGCGGAGCGATAGTCGCCGCTTTCCATATATACCTTGCTGCATGCCAGATGCGCCTTACCGTTCCAGGGCGCGTAGCCCGTAATCTTCGACATCCTTGTTACGGCCTTCGAATTTATCTCGTCCAAAAACGGTTTTGCCTCCTCCGCGCTGCTCATGCTCTTGAGGTTTTCAATGCCTTCCCGTCTCTTTTTTTCCTCCGCCTCCAGCAGAGTGTCGCTCAGATTCGTCAGAGCGCCGCGAAAATCGTCCAGCTCAAGCGGAAGGTTCACGAAGGATGAAATCCCGGCTTTTTTACCCTGCTTTATAAGTTCCGGGTTCATCTCGTCAATTAACAGCATTATCGGTATGCCGTGTTCCGGTTTTTTCTGGTGCAAAAGCTGTGCGAACTGAAGGCCGGACATCCGCTTCATCTTCTGGAAGACTATTATGACATCAGTATCGAATTGCGTCTCTTCAAGCCGCTTGATTGCGTCTTTCGCGGACTCCTGCGAATAGAAATAGAGGCGGGCGTCTTTCAGGTAGTCAGTAAACGGAAGCTTTTCCAGGTAGTCGTTTACCTGCTTTACTTCAAAGTTCTTTTCGCTGATAACGAGAACTTTCAATCTTTCTCCTTCTATTCCAAAGGTATCGATTCATAATGCCATAAGCTGCCTGTGTGTACCAAAAGGTTTTTATGTTGTGCCGAGGCGGCGCGGTTTAGGTATGATATTATTTAACCAGAGAGGGGTGATTACGTGGAATACC
>JBHHVT010000321.1:0-1795 GCA_046754425.1 Nitrospinota bacterium
GCTCTGGTAGCAAGCTGGCAATAGATAATAACCTCCCGGTTCGGGTCGAGGTTTTCGTACAGCTTCTTCAGTTCGTTGACAGGTTTCAGGTTCCTCGATTTCGAATCAGTCAGGTTGTCTTCCACATGAATATGTATCGATCCCGGTATCCTGCCTCCCCGGAGGGCCCGCGGGTCGCCGCCGCTGTGTTCACCCGGCGTGCGGACGTCCATCAGTACTGCTTTTTTTGACGTAAGGTTTTCATAAACCTGAGTAGTTGTTGCCACGAAACTGTTATCTATCGATGCCCTTAACTTTACAGGCGCTAGAGAGTTGACCGTTGTTTCAAGCTCGACTCCGGAAGCGATGGCTCCGGCGATACCGTCGTTGAAAAACCTGATTTCCGAGTAGCCGAGAACGTCGAGTATCCAGTAAACGACGGTGGTGAAAAAATCACTCTTATCGCCATAGAGGATAATTTCGGACTCACTGGACATTCCTTTTGAGCCGAGAATTTTTTCCAATTCGCCCACACGCCGCATCCTTACGAGCGCGTCCCTTAAAAGGAGGCCCGCCCTTAACTTATGCTTACCGAGTGAAATCGCGCCCGGGATATGCCCTTTCAGGTAAATTTCTTCCGCGCGGGTGTCAACCACGATGGCGTTTCCCTTTTTGGACAAAACATAATCCAGGTCGACAAAGACCTTGCCATTAGGCCACTCGGTTTCGTTTTCTTCTTTCGTTGACACACCTTACTCCCGATGCTTTAAGTCAATTAGGCGATCGTTATTATAAAAGGGTTTATAATATTAGATGTTGAGTGATTATCAATATCTTTCATATCGGTAATCCGGGAATTTGGCTCCGGGAGGTTTTCGCGTTGCCGGTGGAGTTAAATGGTGTTTAGTTACGTATTCATGAAAATCCTTGAAACCCGTCCCCGTTCGTATGATCGCAGGATGGATAAGGCAAGCCGGGGAAAAGTTAAAGAGATCAAACGGAGCGTGGCCGCCCAGGTTCCTCCCGGTTCCCACACACTTGAAATCGGATGCGGTACGGGAGAGCTCGCGGCCATGCTTGTGGCCCGCGGTTGTACGGTTGACGGTTTCGATTCAAGCCCCTCTATGGTAGAAGCATCGCTCGAAAGGATTAAATCCGAAAGTCTGCAGGAAAGTTTCACGGTTCGAAAAATGGGCGTTGACGCAATGGACCGCCTTCCTGATAGCAGATATGACGCGGTGGTTTCCACTTTGACCTTCAGCGAGCTGTCCGATGATGAGAGGCGGTATGCCCTGGAAAACGCGTATCGAGTGTTGCAGCCTGGCGGGCTCATAATCATCGCCGACGAGGTGCGGCCGCGCTCGCGGGCCGGAAGGTTCCTGCACGCCCTGATTAGAATGCCGGTCGTGACGTTAACTTATCTTATCTCCGGCGCCACTACCGCGCCTATTGAAAATCTTTGTTCGGAGCTTGCAAACGCCGGGTTTAGTGTGGAAAAGGAGGAGAGAACACACGGCGATTCATTTGCGATTATATCGGCTCATAAGTTAATGGAGCAGAACAAACAATGAGCTTTATTAAAACCGTCTGGGGGCTTTTCTTCCGCCTTTTTCCTTGTCCTTCGCCACCGGGATTGCGCAAAATAGGCAGCCCCGATTCCAATAGTCCGGTACTGGTTACGTGTAACTTCGATCTCACTATAAAAAGGCTGGAAAAGGCGCTGCGCGGGCAGAACTTGTGGCTTCTGGCAGCCCGTTCCGGAGGCATAAACGTATGGTGCGCCGCCGGCGGGGATGAGTTTAATACGCATTCGGTC
>JBHHVT010000322.1:0-1786 GCA_046754425.1 Nitrospinota bacterium
GTTTTTAAGCGACACCGTATTGTTGCAGGCTGCTGCTATCACACCCTGTTTGTCGGCAGAGCTAATAAGAGCTGTTGCCCTGCTGTTATTAAGAATATAAGTCAGCTTTTCCGTTTTTGTCGTGGGGTTTATCACCATGAATATGCCGCCAGCCTTCATTATCCCGAAAATGGATACTACCGGCTCAAAATCGTTATCCATAAAGATAATCGCGCGGTCACCTTTTTTGAAGCCGTCAGCTATCAAGGCAGCGGCCACCTTGTTGGCGGTATCGTCTATCTCTTTGTAGGTATATCGAGCCTTATCGGTTATAAGGGCGGTTTTATCCGAATAGTTTATCGCGCTATTTTCTAAAAAATCATTTACCAGCAAAATATCTTCCTAATGCTAGGCGGTCTGTCGGCTGTTTATATATTTCACGAGGTTGTTTACCGTATCAAGGTTTTCCGGCACAAGATCCTCGTCTTTTACCTCTATTTGGAAATCTTCTTCCAAAAACATTACGAGTTCGAGAACGCCAGTGGAATCTATGATGCCTTTTTCAAGAAGCGAGTCGTCATCTCCCAGAGTTCCTTCGTTCTCGTCAAAAAGAAAGTTTTGAAAAATATATTTTCTTATCCGTTCTTTCATAATTTACTATCCCCAACCTGATTTTTTAAGCTACGGGTTGATTTACGTCGCGAACATTCTCCACCTTTTCAATGTTGTTCGGAAAATCCTCCACAAACCTTTTATGCAAAAGCTGTGTGGAGAGTATCCCCACTACGGCCATGTTGTCCTTGAATCCGACGATGTTTCCCTTCCGGCATTTATTCTCAAGAAGCTTCACCGGTTTGGGATTAAAATACCCGTACTCGCTTATCCGTTCTTCAGAAAGGAGCTCTTCCACGTAGTCCATTCCCTTTCCGCCGTGGAAAAAACCGTGGAAAAAACTTTTAGAATCCGGCGCCATGTATGGTTGTTTTGTTCGTTTAACTATCCTTTTCGGGAGATATCGCTTTACGCATTTTTTTAAAATATACTTTTCATTCAGTCCCCTTATCTTATAGTGGAGCGGCAGACGCGCACAGAACTCAACTACCCTGTGATGCAAAAACGGAACCCGCCCCTCCAGCGAGTGCGCCATCGAAACCCGGTCGCCCTGTGAAGATAATATGTAGCCCGGAAGGAGATTTTTCGTCTCCAGATACTGCGCCCTTGCGATCGGAGCCCATTCGTCGAACCGTGCGGGAATGGTCGACATCAGGCTGTTTTCCGGCGATGCGCCGTTTAACCTCTCCTTTAAATCGGTCGAGAAAAAGAGCTTGCTCTTTGAGGTCGTCAGCCAACGCGGCCGGTGCGAAAAGAAGCCGTCCGTCGCATCGGACAGCCCCTCGTTAAAAAAGGATTTCATATACGCTTTTGACTGTTTTTGAAATGTAGGCAGGTATGGGTAAAGTTTTTTCAGCAGCAACGGCCGGATTTTCGAGTCGGGAAATCGCGCCCAGAACTGCCGGATCTTGGCCGGTAAGAACAACCTTGAAATCGTTTTCCCGCACAAGCCGGGAAAGCAGAAACAAAGGGGCCGGCGCGGTCCTTAAGATAGGCTTTTCCGTATGCCATATTACATCGGGAAAGCTGGAGCCTATGTCTGAGTATGAACATCTTATAACGCTGTGCTCCGTACCGAGAGCTTTGGCCATCTCCTGCTGATAAACGCTTTCATCAAACGTTTCGTCCTCAAAGGCGACGGAAAACGTTTTCAGCCGCGACGCGCTGAAGTTCCGAATAAATGCCGTTGTAGCCG
>JBHHVT010000323.1:0-1773 GCA_046754425.1 Nitrospinota bacterium
GGTTACCAGACAACATTCGAAGAACGCAGAATACCGTTCATTTTCATGAACTCGGCGGGTGTACACTCTGATATCACAACGCTTTTACACGAGGGCGGCCACGCATTCCACACACTCTCGTGCCGCAATAATCCGATGATATGGTACCGGCACGCGTCGATGGAGTTTTCGGAGGTGGCAAGCATGACGCAGGAGCTTTTCGGAAACGGCTATCTGGACAGTTTTTACAAAGAACCGGAGCAGGTAAAACGGGCGCAGTTGGAACAGCTGGAGCGCGTAGTCGATATTTTTCCCTGGGTTGCCACGGTGGACGCCTTCCAGCACTGGATTTACACTCACCCCGGACATACCCAGGAAGATAGGGCAAAAACCTGGCTGGATATAAGCGGACGTTTTGAGGTGGGGCTGGACTGGAGCGGCCTCAATCCCGACATTAAAAAATACGGATGGCATAGGCAGCTTCACATTTTCGAGGTTCCCTTTTACTACATCGAATATGCCATTGCGCAACTCGGCGCACTTCAGTTTTACCGCGTTTACAAGGAAGACAAAGCTAAAGGCGTGGATCAGTATCTAAAAGGCCTCGTGCACGGCGGCAGCCGTTCACCGCAGGAGCTTTTCAAAGCCGCCGGAATAAAAATGGACTTCTCGCTAAATATGCTGACCTCCCTTATGGAGATGGTCGAGGAGGAAATGGCCGCCCTTAACGGCTGACGCTGGTTGGGGCACTGTTCGCCGCGCCCTTCCGTTGCCGCTTCAAACTTGCAGTTTGAACCGCGCCTTTTGATGGCTACGCAACTGCAAAATGCGGTACTCCAAACGGTCTGTCTCAAACTGCAAGGCTGAAACAGCATCGGTATGTGACAACACAATGCAGGGGCATCGCTTGCACTGCCCAGGGAGCGGCGTTCAGCGCCCCTACATTAAAGACGTCGTTTTTTTACGGTCGGTATTCCTTTCAGCATATCGGCTATCCTTTGCGTACAGCGCTGCCCCCCGCACGAACCGTTCCCCGCGCCGGTCGCCCTTTTAAGCCCTTCGACACTGGTTATTCCGGCGGCGATATGCTTTAAAAAAACCGATTTCCTTATCCCCTGGCAAAGGCAGATCGGTTTTAACCTGTCGAGTATTTCCTGTTCGTCCATGTCGTTTCAGATTGGTATTTATTTTGTTAAGTCTTGCGCGGCAGAGCCGTTGTTTTCCTTGAACTGCAGTTGGTAAAGTTTTTTATAGATCCCATTTTTTTTCAGCAGCTCCTCGTGCTTTCCGTCCTCCATAACCTTGCCATTATCCAAAACGATTATCCTGTCCGCATTCAGTATCGTTGAAAGCCTGTGTGCTATGACGAATGTGGTGCGGCTTTTCATCAGGTTGCGAAGAGCCTTTTGCACCACCATCTCGGACTCCGTATCGAGCGCCGAAGTGGCCTCGTCCAATATCAATATAGCAGGGTCCTTCATCAAGGCGCGCGCGATGGAAAGCCTCTGCCTCTGACCGCCGCTGAGCCTTACTCCCCTTTCACCAATCACGGTATCGTAACCGTTCGTCATTTGCTTTATGAAATCGTCCGCATAGGCTGCTTGCGCGGCCCGAATAACGCTCTCCATAGACGCGTCATCCCTGCCGTACGCAATATTATTCCGCACCGTGTCGTTAAAAAGGAATATTTCCTGCGTAACTATCCCAACCTGCCCCCGAATGGATTCAAGGGTCGCGTGAGTTATATCTTGTCCGTCGAAGAAAATCTTTCCCCGCGTGGGGTCGTAAAACCTT
>JBHHVT010000324.1:0-1734 GCA_046754425.1 Nitrospinota bacterium
AGACAAGGCAAGGAGGGACAATGCCGAAACCGAAAGTACATTTTTTTATATGCGGAAATCAGCGGCCCGCCGGTCATCCGCGCGGCAGCTGCGTTGACAGGAACTGCATGGACGTTGTACAGGCAATCAGCCGGCGCTGGCAGGAGGCGCAGATGTTCGACACAGTGATGGTGTCGGTCGTGAGGTCGTGCCTCGGCCCGTGCGAAATGGGCCCGACGATGGTGGTCTATCCCGATAATGCCTGGTACCTCAGTCTCAACCCCGAAAAGGCCGTCAAGATTTTCGACAGCCACGCAAAAGAGGGCAAACCGGTCGAAGAGTTGATGGCGCAGGAGGGTAGTTTCTGACCCGCCTGCCGGGCTCCTGGCAAGACGACGAAGCGAGGCTTGCGGACTGGGCCGTAAAGGCTTCAAACAGCCGCGGACGGACTTACCCGGAAGAGGAACATCCGTACCGCTCGCCATTCCAAAGGGACAGGGACAGGATAGTTCACAGCTCGGCGTTCCGAAGGCTGGAAAGCAAAACTCAGGTCTTCACGCACCTTTTTCAGGAGGGGGACTATTTCCGCAAGCGGCTCACCCACACGCTGGAGGTGGCGCAGATAGCCCGCTCCGTCGCGCGCGCGCTAAAGGTCAACGAAGACCTTACCGAAGCGATATCGCTCGGACACGACCTCGGCCACCCTCCGTTCGGGCATAGGGGACAGGACATCCTCAACGAGCTGATGGAAAAAGACGGCGGTTTCGAACACAACGCGCAGACGCTCAGAATCGTCTGCATTATCGAACACCGCTATCCCGGCTTCCCCGGGCTGAACCTCACATACGAAGTGAGGGAAGGATTCGCGAAGTCGCGTTCGCAGATGGTGAGTCCGCTTGCCGCCGAATTCAAGGACAGCCGGAACAATACGCTGGAGGCGCAGATAGCGGACCTGGCCGACCCCATCGCGTACACCACACACGACCTCGACGACGGTATCACGGCGGGAACGATAACTGCCGAGATGCTGAAAGAGTGCGAGTTCTGGCGGGAGGGACTCGATAACGTAAAAAAACAGGAGCCGGAAATTTCACCGAAACTGATAAAATACCACGTAATCCGCTACATCATTAACCGGCAGGTTACGGACCTGCTGGACAACACTGTAAAAAACCTGCAGGAGCATGCTCCGAAATCGCCGGACGAAGTGCGTAACGCCGATATCAAATTGGCGGACTTCAGCGGCGAGACACGTAAAAAACATCTTGCCCTTAAAAAATTCCTGCGCCGGAACATGTACGACCACTACCATGTAAAAAGAATGGAACACAAGGCAAGACAGATAATCACCGACCTGTTTACCGCGTTTTTAGGCCAGCCGGAACTTCTGCCGCCGAACGTTATTGTGCATTACGACGTTGCGCGAAAAAAGGGGAAGGAAAAGCGCATCGTGTGCGACTACATAGCGGGGATGACCGACAGGTACGCGGTCGAAGAACATAAAAAAATCCATGTCACGAAAACGACAATTTGAAACTGGAAAAATAAAAAAACTCCACCCCCTTACACGCGGTTATAAACCGCTTCATTTACGCGCGGCACCCGCGAACAACAGCGACGGTCTCAATGCCGTCCCCCGTTCTAGAAAAGTTCAGTCAGGAACATCGGCAGGAACATGGCGCATAGTATGCCGATAACGAGTATCGCCATGATCTCCACTTCAGTCCAGTGCCGGAAATCTTTGTGATGCACTAG
>JBHHVT010000325.1:0-1733 GCA_046754425.1 Nitrospinota bacterium
TAATACTCTTCCCCGAAATGTTTTGCCAACTGTTTCTTTAATGCGGGCAGATCGTCCTTGCAAATTCCCCAGATGATATCCGTCATCACTCCCATATAGTCATGAATCATTTTGTTTCTCGCACTTACCATTTTTTGCCATGGAATGCCCCCATATTTTTTCTTTAATTTATTTGAACATTTTGTGCTTGCCTCGCCGATTATTTCGATGTTTCGAATAACGGCATCGACAGTTTTCTGGTCATTAATGAAATCTTCGTAAGCATAGTTACCTATGTATTTTGATATTTTATCTATCGCATCCTGAATGTGCCGAATGTATACTAGATCATCTTTCATAGATTACTTTTTTTGTATTCATAATTTCTTGCCTTAAGTACGGACTTATGCCTTCAGTAGTCAGCATATCAACCTTTCTACCCAGCTTTTCTGAAAGCTGATATTCAAGGTCGAGAAAAGGGAACCCTACCGGCTCGATCAAATCCACCAGAATATCGACATCGCTCTCAGGACTTTCTTCGCCTTTCGCATGGGACCCGAAAATGGATACCGATCTGATTTTTTCAGATATAGACGAACTTTTTATAATTGCAACAATTTCATTTTCCAGATCAGACGCGGTTTTCATTTCGCCATCCTTACAAACAATGTGAATTATCGCCCTTAGCTGGCTCCTATAATACCTTAATTTAGCGTACTGGTAACCGCGCAGAACCGCGGGCACTTATATCCGCTTTGCTAATATGGTACACAGTAAGGATGGTTAGTGAAAACAAATCCGATATCGCATCGCAAAGAAAATTCGTCGATCCCGATTTCGCTATCACAAACGCGGACTCCATTAAGCCGTGGGTGGATAAACTGCTGGAAAAGAATATCTCCTCGGAAGCCGAAATTTTGAAATGGCTGGAGGACTACTCGGAACTTGAGGCAATTATCGGCGAGGATATGAACATCCGTTACGTCGATATGACCTGCGATACCAAAGATGAAAAGAAAAAAGAAGCCTACCTGAAATTCGTGCGTGAGATACAGCCGAAAATTACCGAGTGGGGCAACGCGCTTGATAGAAAATACTACGATTCCCCGTTCCGTAAAAATCTGGACGACAAAGAGTACGGTCGGCTTGACCGTATGTTAAGCAGTGCGATAGAACTTTATACGGAAAAAAACATCCCGCTCTCCGTAAAACTTGCGGAGATGTCGCAGCAATACCAGTCGATAACCGGCGGGTGGAGTGTGGAGTTTGACGGCAAAAAGCAGACTATGCCGCAGATGTCCAAATACCTTTTTAAAACCGACCGCTCACTTAGAGAGGGCGCCTGGAGAGCGATGGCGGACAGGAGACTTAAAGACAGCGAAACGCTGGAAAATCTTTTCGACAAAATGACAGCCGCGCGGCACGAGTTTGCTCTAAACCTGGGATTGAAAGATTACCGGGAATACAGTTTTAAAAACAAACTGCGCGACTACACGCCGGAGGAATGTCTTGAGTTTCACGAATCAATAGAAAAAGCGTGCGTTCCTCTGGTAAGGAAAATCGCGGCTCGCAGAAAAAAGCAGATGCGGGTCGACAGCCTCAGGCCGTGGGACATGTCGGTCGATCCGCTGGGCAGGCCGCCGCTGGAGCCGTTTAGCTCCGTAGATAAACTTCAGGACGGGGTGGAAGAAATATTTAATAAAATCGATTCCCGCCTCGGCGAGTGGTTTTCCGCAATAAGGGTGAACATGGAC
>JBHHVT010000326.1:0-1721 GCA_046754425.1 Nitrospinota bacterium
CAAACATGCCGTGGGAGGCTGTTATCGCTGTAAAACAGTCGTGGAGCCGAGCCTCAGCATGCAGTGGTTCGTAAAGGCGGGTGTGCTTGCCGAAGATGCGATAAAGGCGGTTAAGGACGGATCGATTCAGTTCATACCGCAAAGCTGGGAGAACACATACTTCGAGTGGATGAACAACATTCGCGACTGGTGCATAAGCCGTCAAATCTGGTGGGGTCACCGGATTCCGGCGTGGTATTGCGACGACTGCCGGGAGATAACTGTATCGCGCGACGACGTTACCGTTTGCGGCAAATGCGGCGGTAAAAACGTCACGCAGGAAACGGATGTGCTGGACACATGGTTTTCCTCTGCGCTATGGCCGTTTTCCACGCTCGGCTGGCCCGAAAAAACGAAAGCGCTTGAAACCTTTTACCCGACGTCCGTACTGGTAACCGGCCTGGATATTATTTTCTTCTGGGTGGCGCGGATGATAATGATGGGGCTCAAGTTTACCGGCAAGCCTCCGTTTGAAAAAGTTTACATTCACGCCCTTGTTCGGGACGCCGAAGGGAAGAAGATGAGCAAGTCGAAGGGCAACGTAATCGACCCGCTGGAGCTTATGCTAGATTACGGCGCCGACTCCCTGCGTTTCACCGTTTGCGCAATCGAATCCCAGGGCCGGGACGCGCGGATGTCCGAAAAGAGGATAGAAGGGTACCGCAACTTCGTTAACAAGCTGTGGAACGCCTCGCGTTTCGTACTGATGAACATACGCGATTACGACGGCAAGGCGGACCTCTCGAAACTCGATCTTGACGTTGCTGACAGATGGATACTCAGCCGTCTGCAGAAAACCATAGCCGCCGTTGACGACGCCATGACGCAATACCGATTTAACGAACTCGCAAACGTTCTCTACTCTTTTACATGGAGGGAACTGTGCGACTGGTACATAGAGATGTCCAAACCGAGGCTCGAATCCGATAAATGGGAGGGCACGATAGCCGTTCTGCATCACCTTCTGGATAACGTTTTGCGCCTGCTGCATCCGATAATGCCGTTCGTGACGGAAGAGATTTATCAAAAACTGCCCGGACACGGTGAGTCGATAATGATCGCGGAGTACCCGAGGGCCGACAAGGATTGGCTGGACGAAATGGCCGAGGAAGAGATGTCGCTTGTGATGGAGCTGCTCACCTCAATCAGGTCGATAAGGAGCCAGCTGAATATTCCTTACACGGTAACGCTCTCCGCGCACATCCACTGCGCCGAACCGGAAAGCGTGGAAAAACTTAATAGCCACACGGACTGGATTAAAAAGCTCGGACGGATAGGCGAAGTGATCGCGGCGACGGAGATGGAGCCGCCGCCACATTCGGCCACGGCGGTGATGGCCCACGCGAAACTTTACATCCCGCTGGAGGGCCTTATCGATTTCGAAAAGGAAAAGGCGCGGCTCGCAAAGGAGCGGGTAAAAGTGGAAAAGGATATAAAATATTTTGAAAAGAAGTTCGCCAACGATGATTTTATAAAAAATGCGCCGCGCGAAATCCTGGATCAGGACAGGAAGAAATACGCGGAGCAGAAAAAAGTTCTAGCCGACCTTGCCGATTCCATCTCCTGGCTCGGCTCCTGACACGCATCAGCGGTTAGGGCGGCATATAATTCTTTAATCCCGGTTAATCTTTAAACTGCGTCATTGCGAGGAGCGTGTATGCGCGACGCGGCAATCTCGCAGC
>JBHHVT010000327.1:0-1720 GCA_046754425.1 Nitrospinota bacterium
AGGGCGGGCTCTAGGGTTGGCTGCAAATGGAAGCGGAAAAGATAGAGTTTAAGGTAACCCTAGCGTTGCATAAAATCATGTAATCGCGAGTCCTGTTACGGCGTTCAGGATTCGCATAAATCGCTTTTCAATCCATTTATTCGCACTGATAGTCAGGGTAAGTGCATTCTGAGGTCGGGTTAATCGACCTGCTCGCTGAATGATAGTCTTACGAATGGTATCCACTTTTTCAAACACCCAGAGCGAAGCTCGTTTGGCGGTCGTATGTCTGGACGGCTTGGCGGTTTGCATCTGCAATTCCCGCATAAGATTATAGGCAAACAAACCGGCCAGCAGATAGGTTTGATTGCCGTACCAACTCCGGACCGGCACATAATCCAGATGGCAGTGCGATTTGAGTTCCGCGAAGATGCCTTCCTGAGAGCCTCGGCCTTCATGATAGGCCGCAACACGCCGGGCACGTGTCGTTTTATTGGTAACTATTACTTTAAACTCATACCCATATTCATAAGGGATGAACAAGTCTAACTGCACCGGCCCTTTCTGTTGCTTTTTGGTCTTCGTGCGAATAAAGATAAAGCGAAAACGCGTATCCCAGCATTGGGGTTTCCAGGTGCTTTCAAAATAATCAGCCTCCGAGTTCAGGCGACGCCAGCGACGACGCCCTTCGATCATTCTCTTGAGTTCCGCGAATCGCTCAAAGGGAACACTCAGAGTGAACTCTACCCCACGATTAACCAGGGCTTCGATAATTTCATCGCTGAAGAAAGCGCTATCCATGCGAACCTCAATCAGGGCGTAGGGCGCCACGGCCTGGACGGCGTCGATCATAGCCAAAATAAAGGCTTGGGCCCCGTTCGAATCGTGAACATTACCGGGACGAGGTAAAAAATCGATGACTTGTCCGGTCTGGGCCAAGGTGCAGAAGAGAGGATAATAACTGCGGGCCCCTTTTTTCTTTTTATTGAAGCCGACCGCAGTACCTTCGGCTTGGCGCTTGGTGGATTGCACCGAACCGTCAAAATCCAAAGTGACGCGGGCCGGCGCCAGGATCTGGAGACGATGAAAGACCTGTTCGCCTAAAAGAGACCGCAACGCCGCCACGCTTTGAGCATCGGCTTCTTTTAATGTCCGGCTTACCGTGGCCACATCGGGAAGCTGATTCAGCCCCAGCAACCGTTTGACCAATGGATCGTCCCGGTAATAGCGGCTGTCTTGTAACTCGCGATACCCCAGAAGCAGATGGATAATGAGTTGTAAAAAAACGGTCGCCCGAGAGAAAACTTTCCCGTGGTTAAGATGGCGCAAGCAACTTTGCAATCGTTGTTTCAGGTTCAGCGCCGCGAAGAACTTCTGCAGGATGACCAGCCCTGCGAACGAGGTCAGGGCCTGATTTTCGAATTTTAATTCCGGCAAAGAATGTGCTTTACTTTGAACTTTAGATTTGCTAGACTTCACAATGAACCTCCTTGTATTGTGATTGTTATTGTTGAATGGATTGTACATGAGGAGGTTCTTTTTGTCTATATTTTTGCCGCGAGAATGAGACATTTTCTTTGTTATCTGTCCCTAATATTTAATCGATTATTCGCAATTATTTGATTCGAGCCAGAATTAACCTATGGTGAAATCTAAAAAACACATACCAAGATGCTTAGCCATAGATATATTAACTCCAAAAGCCATTTTCCGAACAATCACTGAATATTTTATGCAACTA
>JBHHVT010000328.1:0-1691 GCA_046754425.1 Nitrospinota bacterium
ACTCGGCAGGATCGTTCGGAAACGGGTCGCTGTTATCACCGACGCCGTCGCCGTCGGAATCCGCCCATTCGTCCGGGTCGTCCGGGAAGGCGTCGTTTATATCCTGGTAACCGTCGCCATCGCTGTCGAGAGCAGTTTCAAGTTCCGAAGTATCGACTTCAGCTATCGGCTCCCGCTCTTTCACAGGCTCTTCTTCCGGCTTTATTTCGGTATCAAGTTTCGCAATCACTTCCAGAATAGCCTCGCTGATGGCATCGCTGTCGAGCGAATCTATAATCTCTTCCTTACGCGCGCCGGCGGATTTAACCTTCACCGGATTTTTAAAGGCCATCGATTTGATGACCTCGTTGAGTTCCTGTACTGAAACCTGAATGCTTTTACCCATCTCACCTTTCTGTCCGATGAAGATGGAACTGTTTGCGGATATCAGCTCCTCTCTTGTGGTGTGCAGTTCGGTCTCGCCCTTGTCACCGGGTATAATCGCACTGCTTTTACCGGACAGGAGGCTTTCCAGATTGGGGGCCACGGATACAAGCCCTTCGATAGTGATAACCTTCGTCTCGCCTTTTAGACCGACCTCGACGATGAACTCCGTACCCCGCACGCCGATTACGGCGGTTGGTGTCTCCACCCTGAAATTTCTCTTTTCGGCGGTGATTTTGGAGGCCTTGATTTTCACTTTACCGACAGTCATCGATATCAGAGCGTCCCGCCGGTTTGTTTTCGGGTCGTAAACCATTTCGTTAATCTCGATTGCGGTTTCTTCGCCGAGCGTGAGGATGGACAGGTCGTCGAAAACGATTTCCAAGCGGGAATTCTCGTCCGTCTCCGCGATATCCTTGTAAAGGATCGGCTCCGTACCGGTAACCTCCAGCTCCTTTTTATCGTCGGTGCGTGTAAGGAGCACGAGTCCCTCAAAGCTTTCGATGGCGCCTATATCGTTTATGTTAATTATCCCCTTGTCTTTCAGGTAATATTTCCGCTGGATAAAGAACTTTCCGCGTTTTCCCGTGATAAGGGAATAGGTGAGGTTAATGAAATCGCGCCTGGTCAGGGTCGTGTCCCCCTCGTCCGCTGAGTAGAGGTCGATTCCCCTGATTTTCATCAGGTCGATAACCGTTCTGTAGAGCTCGTCCTTACCAAGGCTTAGTGCGTTTGCCGGGATGAATGGATGATCCTGGCTTTTATCGAAATGTTTATCGACGAACATTGAAACGAATTCCGCCTTGGTTACCGCGTCCGAGCCCGCGGTTTTCGCGTCGGAAGGCGCGGCAACCGCCTGCGCATACGCAAGCACTGTCGCTATAAATATTGAGACGAAGTAAAATCTGACCCTGGACACTTTTTCCCCCGGAACTCCAATTACATAAGTTCTCTAATACCTCATATTTTATACTATTTGGCTTTCAAACCTTACCGTTGTTCAGTTCTATCCTATTTAAATATACATTAACCATGCCGAACTAATAGTTAGCAAAATCAATAAGTTGCCCGCAGATTCTTTTTCCCTTGTGCAGATTTGTGCACACGCAAGTAAATCTTTTTTACAGTCAAAGTTGAGCGTAACCGGCCCGAAAACCAAAGACGAAGTCCGTTGCTAATATCATTGCGAACGACCGGAGTGAGCGGCCCGTAAATTTAACCCGAATTATTCATGAAGAAGTTGAATTTTCAAATTATAGGTCGTAACC
>JBHHVT010000329.1:0-1684 GCA_046754425.1 Nitrospinota bacterium
AGTTAACTTCAACTACCGATACCGACTCTGCCACCGAAAGCGCGGTTGTGGCAGTGCCGCCGGTGCTGGAGCTGGAGCTTCCACCTCCTCCTCCGCACGCCGCAAGCGTGCCTAATGCAAAAAGCGCCACCACCGCTATCGCAAGGTTTTGAAAGTTTCCGGGTTTCATGGCCTATGCCCTCCTAAAAAAGTAAACGTACCTGTTACCATGAGTGACGCCACTCATGTCGTTTATAATCGTTCCGGCATTTTTCAATGTTCTGACAATGTAAGTTGCTAAATAACAAATAGATATATTACTGGAAAGTTGAATCTGGCTTAATTGAATTTTGTAAATCAACTGGCGAATTCTCCTACTAAGGTGCGATCTAGACAAAACCAAACTGGCAATCATCTACTGAAGATAACCTGTTACAAGATTGGTGCCATGTTGCGGCACTTGGGAAAAGTCAATTGAATTAATAAGATAAGCGATCCGGCAAAGGCGGTCAAATTGATTTAATGAATATATATGACAATTTTCGAAATATATGACAATTTTTGTCAGAGTTTGGTCTGTCGTGGTGAAACTTCTGAAAGTATCAGCCGGTCTCCGGCCCTTCGGATGGCTGTTCCAGATAAACCGTTCTCGTCGGGAAGGCTATCGAGAGGCCAAGCTCTTCCAGCTTGCGCATAACCTTAAGGTTTACTTCCTGGCGTGTGTTGAGGTATTTCTCCCAGTCGGTCGTGGCCGCGAAATAGTAGACGAGTATGTTGAGGGATGAATCGCCGAAATCGGTGAAATTCACCAGGTAGAATTTTTGATCAACGCTTTTGCTGCCGCGAAGAATTCCTTTTATTGCGTCCACCGCCGCTTCCATCTGTTCGGCATTCGCCTTGTACTCCAATCCTATAATCATTTTTATCCTGCGCACGTTGATGCCTTCGTCGCCGCGCCGGTCCATATTTTCTATCATCATGTTTGCAATTTTGTTGTTCGGCACCACCTGTACGGTTTTGGCAAACGTCCTTATCTTCGTGGACCGGAAGCCTATCTCTTCCACAGTACCCTCGAAATCGCCGCTTTTTATCCAGTCGCCTATCCGGAAAGGTTTATCGACCATAATCATTATGCTTCCGAAAAGATTCGCAAGCGTATCCTGCGCCGCCAGCGCGACGGCCACGCCTCCTATACCCAGCGATGCTACAAGTCCGCTTACCGAGTACCCGAGGTTTTGCGCTACGACGACAAAAATCGTTATCCAGACGAGAGTCTTGAGCGACAGGACAATTAGCGGAACCAGGCTCGTATCCAGCCAGTGCGCGGGGTCCGTTGCTTTGAGTCGCAGCGCTTTTCCCAGCGCGTTTATCAAGCGTATGATCAGCCACATGAACAGCAGGAGAATCACTATCCTGCCGGACTCGTGGACGAACGTGTAAACGTCGTACGGCTTCGTCGGCAGCGGCAGAACCTCCAGGGCCGCCCACACACCTACGGCCAGTACTCCCAGCGATAATGGGGGTTTTACCGCTTCAACAAGCGCCTCGTCCCATACGTGGTTCGTCTTTTTGGTCAGATCATAAAGGTAGGCTAGCGTCCTTTTAATGAGGTACCTGCGCGCAACAAACGTCAGGAAAAGAATGACAAAACTTAGCAGAAGCAATTTTAACGGTATGCCCGCCAGGCCTATAGATGTCAACGACT
>JBHHVT010000330.1:0-1654 GCA_046754425.1 Nitrospinota bacterium
GTATCAGTTAATGAATTAGGCGCGGCTTCGGTTTCCAGCAGGATTGTGGAAGCGGACGCAGCGGACGAAATGGAGAATATAAAGGTGAAAAGCAACACCCCCCATAGCGTTTTATTGTTCCAACCCGGGTCAAACATCTTATTTGATTCTATGTTAAGGCCACTGGTAAATCAAGGATTTAAGTAATATTACATAGTTATTGCAATATAAATATATCTAATTAACACTAAATTATGATTAAAAAAGTTAAAGTCGAGGACCTCACACCGGGGATGTATGTGCATGATTTTAACTGCGGTTGGATTGAAAACCCCTTCTTTCAAAGGAGCATTCTTTTAAAAGACGACAAGATGATTATGAAAGTTGTCGATCAGGGGATCCGCGAACTTTATATAGACACTGAAAAGGGAAAAGATGCAAAAACCAGCAGGCCGGCGGAAGAGGTTAAAAAAGAGCTGCAGGATGAACTAAAAAAGGTTGCGGAAAAAAAGCCGGGTGTCGAGCCGCGAGTCAACTACGCCGAGGAATTTGCTGAGGCGAAAAAGGTGGAAACCGAAGCCAGGAAAATCATTCATGAAGTTATGGACGATGTCAGGCTTGGCAAACAGATAGAGGTGGAAAAGGTTGCGCCGGTTGTTGAAAAGATAACGGATTCCATTTTGCACAACAAGGACGCGCTTATCTGCCTTGCCAGGCTTAAGCAGGCGAATGAATACACCTTTCAGCATTCCGTCAGCGTCTGCGCGTTGATGGTCTCTTTTTCGAGGGCGCTCGGGCACGACAGGGCGGCCACCAACGAGATAGGGGTAGGTGCGCTCTTGCATGATGTGGGAAAAATGAAAGTCCCGGAAGCAATTCTCAATAAGGAAACGCAACTTTCAGAAAACGAGTTCGGATTGATGAAAAGCCACGTCATTCACAGCAGTCTCATCCTGTCGCGGACGCCGGGAATCTCGAAGGCCGGGATCGATGTCGCGGGCCAGCACCACGAGAGGTACGACGGGACCGGCTACCCGCACGGCCTGAAGGGGGATGAGATAAGTCCTTACGGCCAGATGGCCGCCATCGTGGACGTGTACGACGCCATCACCTCCGACAGGTGTTACCACAAAGGGATGGAGGTGGCGGACGCGCTAAGAAAACTTTTCGAGTGGGGCAAGTTCCATTTCAATAATGAGCTTGTGCATGCTTACATCCGTACGGTCGGAATCTATCCGGTGGGGTCGCTGGTAAAAATGGAGAGCGGACTGCTGGGCGTGGTGGCGGAATCTAATCCGGGAAGCCTGATGGTCCCGGTCGTTCGGATGGTTTACGATACGAACAAAGAGAGGCGGTTGGAACCGTACTACGTCGACCTGTCCAAACCGTTCGGGCGCGGCGGCGCGGATGCCATTGTCTGCCACGAATCGCCCCATAAATGGGGCATCAACACGATGGACTATCTTGATGTGGACATCGACGTTTTAACCAAATAAGCCGCGTTGTTTTTTGGTAGCTCAGGCATTCCTGCCTGAGTCGCGCCGGATTAAGGGGACGCCATGCTTAATTCTTTGAATTAAATATGGTGTCTCCCTGTTTTCGATGGGAGTGTCTTTTGGGCATAACGGGAAACTGCCTCCGCTTCTCGCATCGACCGGCGCGCATCTGCTTTTCC
>JBHHVT010000331.1:0-1651 GCA_046754425.1 Nitrospinota bacterium
AGTTGAGGGCGTCAAGAACGCCCGATGTAAAACCGAGTCCCATAGCGACGCCTGCCAGCAGGTAACCGATGGCGGCCAGTATAAATAGTTTCGGATATCTTTCCATTGATGTTTCTCCTTATCTCATGTTCTTTGTGATAACCTATAATAAAAATGCGGAATGCGCTATGACTTTTATCATTATGAAAGATTTTCATATATGAGCCTGAAGGGGATTAATCTTTTCGAGGGGCTGGACGACACCGTCCTTGAAGGGATAGAAAAGCTGGCTTCGCGCCGTGAATTCAAAAAGGGCGAACTCCTCTTCATGGAAGGTGACGAGCCGGCGTGCCTGTGGCTCATTCTCGATGGAGAGGTAAAAGTTTTTAAGGAATTCGCTTCCGGCAAGTCGGCGATACTCGGAATTTTCGGCCCCGGCAGCGCGGTGGGTGCGGTTGCCGTAATTGACGGCAATTCCTATCCGGCAGGCGGCCAGGCGGCCACCGCCGGGACAGCCTTTACGATAAAGCGTGATGACGTCCTGAACGTCATTACCTCAAACCCGTCAATAGCTCTACGAATGATGAGCGACATGGGAAAAAAATTGCGCGATTTGACCGGCGATTTGGGCAGCATGTCGGTGCAGTCTGTAATTCGCCGTCTCTCCCGGCTGTTGGTCAAACTTGCGGAAAAGCTCGGCACAGTCAGTGGCAATGACGTTGAGATGGGGCTCTTCCTTACGCGCAAGGACCTTGCGGAATGTATCGGCACGTCGTTCGAGGTCGCGGTAAGGGGGCTGCGGAAACTACAGGACGAAAAACTGATAGAAATCGAGGGCAAAAAACTTATAGTGCGCGATATGAATAAACTGCGCGAAGCCGCCAAATAACCCGCCCCGTTGGCAGCGGGAGGCAGTTAGCTTGGCGCAAATGTAGCCCGCCGCTTCATTACATGCATTGTGCCAGTCACGTGCCCACACGTGACGGTTAAACCGGCTGGATACTGGGTCACGCGAAGGCGCGTGACTCCCACAAAACCGGTTCGCCAGGCAGACTGCAAATTACGGTAAAACGAGGCTTCCAAAATCGGTAATGCCGAGTTTCAGCAACCGGAGCGTCCGGTGCGAGCGAAGCAAAGCTAAACCAGTCCGCGTTGGCGCCGGCAATTTATATCCCGCCATAGGCGGGCCAGTGGACGGCCAGCTTGGATTTTTTTCCGTTTTTTTTGCCGTATAAAAGATATCCCTTTTCCAGTCCGAACCGGAAGATGTCGCGTGTTACCTTTACGTCCTGTTTGCAGTAGTCGGTTACGAGGTCCAGTTTCCCTTCCCGGAACCATACGAGCGACTGCATCCCGTCCGCGCTTTTACCGACGCCCAGCGTATTTTTCGCGAGGTTGCCGAGTCCCACCCGGAAGCCGTGCTCTTTATAAATCTCCTGCAGTATGTCGAACGTCGGCAGATTGCTGAGCGGTTCGTCCGTGTAGCCGCTCAGAACCGCGTAATCGAATTTGGCGCTGTTAAATCCTACGACGAGATCCGCCTTTTTTAAAAGAGCCAGTAGTCCGTCCGCGTCCTGCTCGTAAAAGACTTTATAACTGTCGTCTAACGAGTCGTGCGCCACGCCCACCGCAATCCGCATAAGATGCGTATTGTTCCAGCCGCCTACCTCGT
>JBHHVT010000332.1:0-1622 GCA_046754425.1 Nitrospinota bacterium
TGATCGCCCGCCTCTATCTCCCGCGCGATTTTCTGAATCTCCTCGCCATGAATGGTGCCTTTATTGACGAGAAGCTTGAATCCGTTAAATTCCGGCGGATTGTGACTGCCGGTAATCATAATCCCGCCCTGAACGTCCAGGTGATATTGGGCGAAGTATAAAAGCGGCGTGGGAACAGTCCCAATATCAACCACGCCGCAGCCGGTGGAGCAAATGCCACTGGAAAGATAATCCAAAAGCTCCGGACTGCTGAGGCGGACGTCCCTGCCGACGGCGATCTTTTTACCGCCAGCTTTTAACACACGCGTCCCCATCGCCATTCCAAGCTTTTCGACAACGCCCCCCGTAAGGTCGTCCTTTACTAACCCCCTGATATCGTACTCCCTGAAGATATTCTTATTCATATATTTCCTTTTTAAATTGATAGTTACACTATATTTTCTATATTTGATCTGAATTTACCCTTAACTATCTCCTTTAACTCGTCAAAACTGGCCGCGTTGTTTACCTCTCGTCGAAAACTGCGTGCGGTAGAAATTCCCCGTGAATAGTACATCAAATGTCCCCTCATGGGACCGACCGCCTGTTCTGGTCCGTAATACTCCTCCATCCATTCGCAATGTCTCAGTACGGTATCCGTATCTTCACTGTCCGGCGGTTCCGTACCGGCACTGATGGCGCCAAACAGCGACGGTCTGCCGACTGCGCCGCGCCCTATCATCAGGCCGTCACAGCCGCTTTCCTCCAGCCAGCGGCGCGCGTCCTCGCAAGAATCAATACCGCCGTTACCGATAATCTCAACCTCTACGCTATTTTTCAAATCTTTTACAAACTTAAGGTCGATTGGGCCGCTGAAACCATCGCTTACGGTTCGCGCATGGACTGTGATGCGGGACGCTCCGCTATCGGCCGCTCGCCGGGCCGTTTCCATGCCGGTTTTATTTTCCGCATTCTTTCCTGTGCGTATCTTGATGCTTACCGGAACGCGAACGGCATTTACTACCTTTTTAACTATTAGTGCGGCAAGTTTGGGGTTTTCCAGCAAGGCCGCGCCTCCGCCATTTTTTACGATTTTCCTTGCGGGGCAGCCCATATTAATATCGATGTATTTCGGATTTACGGTCTCCACCTTTTTTGCCGCTTCAGCCATAATGTCCGGTTCCGACCCGAAAATCTGCACCGATGCGGGACGTTCATCTTCATGTATCCGTATCATATCGAACGTCTTTTTGTTATCGCGCACAAGGGCGTTTGCGCTCACGAGTTCGGTGACCACTTCGTCCGCTCCAAACTCCCTGCAAAGCCTGCGAAACGGTTGATCCGAGAAACCGGCCATCGGCGCAAGAATCAACATTGTTTTCCGATACCACATGATTAGATGATTCTACTTTATATTTGCGCCGTATTAACCCCGCAAACTGAGATGCGAATGGGAAACCTGGGACTTGGTCTTGCCGTATGCGAGTAAATTGTAACCGTCCATGACGGTGTTATCCGGGCCGAAAACCATCAAAACGGTGGTGTTGTATTAAAGGTTATATTGCCGAAAAGGAAAGTTAAAGAATGGCAATGGCCGCAAGGCGAAACCTCAGGAAGGACGCTGCCTATGGCGCTTTTCGAGG
>JBHHVT010000333.1:0-1579 GCA_046754425.1 Nitrospinota bacterium
ACTGCTGATACCCTTTGCCGGGCTGATTAACCAAAAGCTGGTCTTCATATCGCCGACGGAAGCGTTTTTCGCACACTTGAAAATAGCCTTTTACGCGGCGCTTGGGATATCTGTTCCGGTAATCATCTACCAGATATGGTCGTTCGTCTCTCCCGGTCTTTTACCGGGCGAAAAAACGCAGAGCCTTCGCCTGGTAATTGCGTCAACTATCTTTTTCATAATCGGCGCGGCTTTTTGCTACTACATGGTCCTTCCGCTGGGTCTGAAATTCCTAATCGGATACGGCGGGGACATGCTCATACCGATGCTCTCCATCGGCGCCTTCATCGGTTTTTGCGTGAAACTGATGCTTGTATTCGGCGTCGTGTTCCAACTTCCGCTGATCGTTATATTCCTGCACTCCATGGGGCTGGTCACAATAAAGCAGTTGAAAGATTTCCGCGGCTACCTGATAGTCTCGTCGTTTGTCATATCGGCCGTTATTACGCCGCCCGATGTTTTTACGCAGATACTGCTGGCTCTGCCGCTGATGATGCTTTACGAAACAAGCCTGCTCTTTATAAGGGTATTCAAAAGAAAAAAAGATGAAGAAACAGCTGAATCCGGCGAATAAGCTGATTGTCGCGCTAGACGTTCCGACCGCGGCGGATGCTATGCGCTGGGTGAGCAGGCTAACAAAATGCGGAGTTACGACGTTCAAGGTTGGAAGCGAGCTCTTCACGGCCGCCGGACCGGAAATAGTAAAGAAAATTAACGCACAAGGCGGCAGGGTATTCCTCGACCTGAAATATTTCGATATCCCCAACACGATGGCAGGCGCGGTACGGCGGGCCGCAAAGTTGAAACCGTTTTTAATAAACGTCCACGCGCTTGCCGGTCCCAAAGCGTTGCGCGAATGCGCAAAGGCGGTAAAAAAAGCGGGCGGCGGGGCAAAACTTATCGCGGTTACGATACTGACATCTTTTGATACCGCGGAACTTGAAAAGGTAAACATCAAAACACCGACTAAAAAAACTGTGATAAAACTCGCCCGCGCGGCGCTCGACTGCGGACTGGCCGGAGTAGTGGCATCGCCCAAAGAGACCGCGCAATTAAGGAAAATGTTTGGAGAAAAGTTTTTAGTAGTAACTCCGGGCGTGCGTCCGTCGTGGGCCGCGAAAAACGACCAGTCGCGGGTTGCAACGCCGCTAAAGGCGATAAGAGACGGCGCGGATTTCGTAGTGCTGGGCAGGCCGATACTTTCCGCGAAAAAGCCCGTCGACGCGGTAAAAATAATTATCGAAGAGATCGAAAGTGCGGGCCGGTGAGTGAAAACGCAAGGGTGCGGGTAACTGTAAGCGGGCGTGTGCAGGGCGTTTTCTTTCGCGCCAACACGGTGGAACAGGCGGTCGCGCTGGGACTTGCCGGTGAAGTGCGCAATATGATGAACGGCAATGTGGAAATCATCGCCGAGGGCAATAAGAAAAAAATCGAAAAACTGATCGAATGGTGCCGCGTCGGCCCTCCGCAAGCCCGCGTCGATTCAGTGGATGTTACATGGGAAGAGTTTCTGGGAAAGTTTACAGAATTCAGCGTTAGC
>JBHHVT010000334.1:0-1569 GCA_046754425.1 Nitrospinota bacterium
AAGGTATATACCCTGCCAAAGATTCTGGATGAAAAGGTAGCGCGGCTCCATCTTGAAAAGTTGGGTGTGGGGCTGGAAGTGCTGACGGAAGAACAAGCAAAATATATAAACGTTCCGGTGGAAGGGCCGTATAAACCGGAGCATTACCGTTATTAAATTATAGCACTCTGCCCGGTTGATATCGGGCCGCGGGCGGGTGCTGTGTAAAAGACGGGCTTCAGAGCGGAATGGCGCGTACAGCGCATTGTTTTGTCACTTCGTATTCTGGATGGCCGGCTGTGTGGACTAGCGTTTGAGGTCGGGGCGTGTCACTAATTTGCCAGTTAACGGGTTGTTGAAATATCTTCGCTTCCACGACGAACTTGAAGCGAACTTTCTGGAAGACTCTTTTGAAAAATCGATACTGCAAGTCCGCGTTGCGATCCTGATTGCGATTGTCGCATACGGCGGCCTTTACTTTCTCGACTTCCGGATAGCGCCGGAGATAGTTCATGAAACGTTCCTGATACGTTTCGTGCTAGTTATTCCGGTACTTGTGGCCGTTTTAATCCTTTCCTACTATGAGCACTTCATAACATACACGCAAATATACCTCTGTATCGGCAGTATCGTGGCCGGTTTGGGACCCGTTATCGTAATGGCTCTTGTCGAACCGGCGGTCGGCACATATTATCTGGCGCCTGAAATAATAATTATCATGGCGATTTTCTGTCTCGTGAAGTTGAGGTTTTTTTACGCTACCGGTTCCGCGTTGGTGATTTTTTCATCATACCTCTTCATGATTATCTATACGGACCCGGCGCTTTCGCCGGGCACGATAAACAACACTGTAATGTTTGCGGTCGCGTTCCTTGTCGGTGCGGTTTCGAACTATTTTCTTGAAGTGCGTCTGCGTAACGAATACCTTCTGTTCAGGGAGTTGGAATACCGGACCATTGAGGTCGAGGCCGCGAACAAGGAACTGCAAAAATTGTCAACAATCGACAGCCTGACCGGCGTCGCGAACAGGCGCGGCTACGACGATTTCGTGAACAGGGAATGGAAACGCGCGGCAAGGGAGCAAAAACAGTTGTCGCTGGTGATGGCTGATATAGACTTTTTTAAGGCGTATAACGACAGCTACGGCCATAACGCGGGCGATAATTGCCTTAAACGAGTGGCGGAATGCCTTGTCGAGTCCGCATCGCGTCCCGGCGACCTTGTGGCGCGGTACGGCGGTGAAGAATTTGTTATTGTACTTTCCGGCACCTCGTCGGAAAACGCCGGCGTACTGGCAAGAAAAGCGCTGAAGGAGGTCGAAGCGATGAAAATCGAGCACTCGAACTCGCGGGCATCCAAATATGTCACAGTCAGCCTCGGCGTCGCCACGGCTATACCGGACCAGGATATACCGCCGGAGAGTTTATTGGAGGCGGCGGATAACGCCCTTTACATGGCAAAACGTGACGGCCGCAACAACGTCAAGATATCCGGCGAATGGCAAAAAGAACGATCCCCCCTCACTCCCGAGCGCAGCTAACCCGGATTATTCATGAAATGTCCCCTCCTTTTCAAGGAGGGGAATTGAAG
>JBHHVT010000335.1:0-1528 GCA_046754425.1 Nitrospinota bacterium
AACCGACCGAACGGCTGGGCGCAATACTGGAAAGAACCGGAATGGAAACCTATATGAAGAAAGTGTTCGACGGAATCACTATTGGCGAACCGGAAGCGGCCGTGGAGGGGGAGTAGAAGGCTGCCGATAGACGGGATGGAGAAATCCAAACGGCGGCGGCCGCTAAATTCGTTTTGTTTTTCCCAGGTATGTGACCTTTCCCAAAATGACGGCCCTTTCCGCGCCGGTAACGCGCGGCAGATTGCCCGGCAGAGATCGCAGCGTCCTGTGCGCCACTATCGCGAAGGCAACCGCCTCCAGAGATTTTTCCGGTATTCCCAGCCGGCCGCTGGCGGAAAGCTCCGCGCGACCGTTTAGCCTGCTTTTTATTTCGCGCATAACCGCGCGGTTTTTTACACCGCCGCCGCAGACGATCCAGCGGACCTCTCCCTTTGGTTTAAAAATTTTCATCGCCTGCCGTACCGAGGATTCGGCCGTCACCGCCGCCAACGTGCGAAGGAAATTTTCTTTCGGAGTTTTTTTGTACTGTGTCAACAGGTCGTGGAGATAGGCCGTACCGAACGTTTCCCTGCCGGTCGACTTCGGCGGCATCTTTTTATAAAAAGGATGCGCCATGCAATGTTTGAACATCGGGTTATCAACCTTTCCTCCCATCGCTATTTTGCCGCATGAGTCATAGCCAAGCCTGCCTTTTGAAAAGTGCGACGCGGCAAGATCCAAAAGAGAGTTTGCGGGGCCGCTGTCGAATCCGGTTACTTTGGAAAGTCCGCCTCCTTTCGGAAGGTAAGTAACGTTGCTTATGCCGCCCAGGTTATGGATAATCCTGTTTTCTTCGTCGTTCTTAAAAAGCGCGTGATGCGCAATCGGTGTAAGCGGCGCGCCGCCTCCGCCCGCGGCAACGTCAGCGGGGCGAAAACCGGATACCACCACCGCGCCGGTTATCCGCGCAATCTCCGCCGCCTCGCCTATCTGCAGCGTCGAAGAGGGGACGTTCTTTTTTGATGAAGGCTGGTGGCGGATCGTCTGTCCGTGCGAACCGACGAAGTCGATTTTTTTTAAAGGCAGTTTCGCCTTTTTGCATAGAAGGACGGCGGCTTTGCCGAATATTTTGCCCAGCTCCACGTTTAAACGGCAGATAAGTTCCGCGCGGCCGTCGGGACGTGATGCGGCGGCGATGCCGTTTTTTATTTTCGCGCTAAATTTTAAAAAACCGGATGCGATAAGCTCCGGCTTTTCCCCGGCTCTGAATTTTACCAAAGCGCTATCTACCCCGTCGCCCGACGTGCCGGACATCAACCCAATTCCAAACGTTTCCCCCATAACGGAAAAACAATAACACAGTTGCTTAATCCAAATCAGATGTAGGGGAGGATATAAACCTGTCTCTACATCGGTTCGTTGCGTTGCAGGGGTTTCAGTCAGGAGAACCAGCGCAGGATTGAGGCCGCAATCAACGCGGAAACCGAAAATGCTATAAATAACAGGTGGGAAGCCAAGGACAGCTTTACCGCTCTTTTATATAAAAGCC